>JAGQXH010000124.1 GCA_020436695.1 Lewinella sp.
CTGCTTTTTTATCTTTGCGACCGAAAAAGCCGGCTTAATCATGCAAATTGATATCATTACCGTCCTTCCTGAATTACTGCATAGTCCTTTGCAACACTCTATCATGAAGCGTGCACAGGAAAAAGAACTGCTGCAGGTCAACCTGATCGATCTGAGAGATTATGGCCTGGGTAAGCACCGGCAGGTAGACGACTACCAGTTTGGTGGAGGTGCCGGGATGGTAATGATGGTGGAGCCGCTGTCCAATTGTATTGAAGCGTTGCAGGAAAACACGACTTACGACGAGATTATCTATCTGACTCCGGATGGAAAAACCTTAAACCAGGGACTGTGTAACCGCCTGTCAATGAATGAGAACCTGCTCCTGATCTGTGGTCATTACAAAGGCATTGACGAGCGCATCCGGGAACATTACGTGACGCTGGAAATCTCCATCGGCGATTATGTGCTTTCCGGCGGTGAACTGGCTGCTGCCGTTCTGGTAGACTCACTGGGACGTCTGCTCCCCGGCGTACTCAATGACGAGACTTCCGCCCTCTTCGATTCTTTTCAGGATGATCTGCTGGCCCCACCGGTCTATACGCGTCCGGCAGAATACAAAGGCTGGAAAGTGCCTGAAATATTGCTCAGTGGAAATACCCCCAAGATCGAGGACTGGCGTCATGAAGAAGCCTTACGTAGAACTCAGGAAAGAAGACCGGACTTGCTGGAAGAATAAGGGATGACTCTAAAGATCACATCATATTAGTATTACACCATCAACTTAAGGCGAGCCATATAAAATCCATCAAAGCCTTCATCCTGCGGTAATATGGAACGTTCTTCCTCCAGAACAAAGTTAGGATGAGTTTCCAGGAACCGATCCACCTGCTGCCGGTTCTCGCTGGGAAGGATGCTGCAGGTAGCATATACCATCAACCCTCCCGGTTTCAACATTCTGGAATATTGATCCAGGATAGCGGCCTGTTCTTCCCGTATACTTTCGATAAATTCTTCGCTCAACTTCCACTTCGCATCCGGATTACGGCGCAGTACGCCCAGCCCCGAACAGGGCACATCCAGTAATAATCGGTCCGCTTTATTATGCAGTCTTTTAATCACCTTACTCCCCGTAATGGTCCTGGTCTCTACAATATGTATGCCATTGCGACGGGCACGTTTTTTCAGCTCTTTCAATTTCCATTCCGCCGTATCCATAGCCAGAACACGCCCCTTATTTTGCATCAGTGTGGCCAGATGCAGGGTTTTCCCGCCGCCACCGGCACAGGCATCGATCACCTGCATACCGGGCTCCACCTGTAAAAAGGGAGCAACCTGTTGGGAAGAATAATCCTGTATCTCAAACCAGCCGGATTTAAAGGCCGAAGTGGCAAAAAGATTACGGCGCTCGGTTACCAACAGTTTATCCTCCCCCATTCCCCGGGTGGCTATACCGCTTTTGGCAAGCGCATCTTTTACCTGTACAAGATCCGTTTTCAGGGTATTGACCCGCAATATGACATCCGCCGGTTTGTTGAGTGCCCGGATACTGGGTTCCCAGGCAGCACCCAGTTCCTGATTACCGCGTGCATCCAGCCAGTCGGGAATTGACTCTCTTATTTTTCGTTCACCGTGGATCTCGCGTTGTTTTTTACGGATCACCTCTGCGTCCAATCCGGAAAATTCTTTCCAGTTGGGTAAACTCCCTCCCCTTATGATCCAGTAAATACCAAAGAGTCGCCACCAATCAGCTTCTGACCGGGCTTCCTTACCGTAAATCGTATAGAGCAACCGATACCAGCGTACAATTTCATAGACACTTTCGGCTATAAAAGCACGATCCCTAGATCCCCATTTCGGGTTTGACTTCAATACCTGTTGGATCACCTTATCCGCATAGTAATGCTCCGTGAAAATCGATTGCAGGGCAGAAGTAACTGCCTGGATCAAATTGGGAAAAAGCCGAACGTTTTGTTCTTGTTTCGACATGAAACCAGTTAAGAGATGGATGCGTCTTTACGGCGACGCTCAAGTTCCTGTTGGATAATGGAACGGATTAGATTGGCATGCCGGCAGTTCCGATAACGATAGCGGCAATAGAGGTTACCGGAAAGAAAGGTCAAAAAAGATGCCGGAATAAGATAAAAGAATACCTGTGCACCAGGGCCCCAGCCAAATGCATTAGCCAGAAAATAACCGCACACCCAGGCTGGAATCAAAACCAGGAACAGGAAGAAATGGCGCTGTAATCTTTTTGAACGACTTTCCTGCATTTGCAACTCATCAATCAGCTCATATAATTCCTGATTTGAATAGTATTGAGGACCTACTTCCAGGATCATGAGCAGATCATTGCTCACTTCTCGCTCTATACGTCTAAGCTGCCGTTCCAGGAAAAAATTCTTCATGATGGTATAAGGAAAATATCGATTGCGAATTTAGCTAAAAAAAAAAGTTGCTGCAACTCTTGTCCGCTGCTTTTTATTCTTTTGCTCAAAGTTTTAGGATATATATGTTTTGAACGTGACGAAATAAAAATTTATTTCTACGATCATAAAAAACACACGATCCAATACAAAAGCAAACAAAAAGCTTGCCAAATTACTCAGACAAGTTGTAGTTCATAAATATCGATCTGGATCATTTTGTTGTTGAAAGCAACGATTTCCTGTAATTTTTCTACATCAAAACCTTCTTTAGGTAAATTGGAAAAGAAATCCTGTGCTACTGCCCGCTTGGGGTCGGCAAGGATCACTCGCCCACCCGGTCGAATAAGTTGGCGAAATGCTTGAGGTAAGTAAGGAAAATTGCTGACATCATAGGTAATGTCAGAAGCGAGGAGGCAGTCTGCGGCCAAGCTACTATCGGGATGTCGCCAGTCCAGCAAACTCAGTTGGACCGGCTGCTCCGGAAGGTTGAGTATCCAGTTTTCCCGGGCAAAATCCAGAGCAGGTGGCAGATGATCGGAAAGGGTTACAATTCCGCCCATTGTTCCAGCCACAATTCCCGGAAGGCCGAGTCCGCAACCCAATTCCAGCACAGTTTCACCGTATCGGATCACTTGTTCCTTCAAGAGATATTGAGCCATTCCGAGCGCCGAAGGCCACAATTCCGCCCAATAGGGAATAAGATCGTCAAGAGGCCCTTCTTCCTGACTTTCCCGGTCGATGAGTTCATCCAACAGTGCTTCGGCATCTGCCACTTCAAGTATTCGGAAAGCTCGGCCCAGAACATCCACTTCAATCGGCCGTGTTGGGTATGGCAAGCGGTTGGTCATGTGATCCCGGATTTTCACTGGAAGCTTTCTCGTAGTTCAAAAGTCTGCCGTAATCGGCTGTAAAGCCGCTTTGCTTCCTGAAAACTTAAAGTTTGCTGTCCGTCTGAAAATGCTTTTTCCGGCTGTTGATGTACTTCTACAATTACACCGTCGGCACCGGCCATAACGGACGCCAGAGCGATCTTATCGACAAAACGGCGAACACCTATACCGTGAGAAGGATCGGCGATCACCGGCAGGTGTGTTTTTTCTTTAAGCATGGCTACTGCATTCAGATCCATGGTGTTGCGATAAACCGATTCGTACGTACGGATACCCCGTTCACAGAGCATAATCCGTTCATTACCATTAGAGAAAATATACTCTGCAACCTGCAGCAGTTCCTCCACCGTTCCGGAAATGCCTCGCTTGAGCAATACAGGCTTGTCCACCCCACCGAGTGCATCCAAAAGATTGAAATTCTGCGCATTACGTGCACCCACCTGAAAAACATCCACATAATCGATCATCGCATCGATCTGTTCGGTCATCATTACTTCAGTGATGATCTTAATGCCGGCCGGCCGGGTCTGCTCGTACCACATTTTCAGCCCTTCAATGCCTAAGCCCCGAAAAGAATAAGGCGAACTTCGGGGCTTATAAACCCCACCGCGCATGATCCGAACGTTGTTTTCCTGCAAATGCTTTATGGTAGAAGCAATCTGCTCTTCCGATTCAATGGAACAAGGGCCGGCCATCAGGGCCAGTTTACCCTGGCCGATCTCTACGCCATCTCCCAGATCGATCCGGGTTTCTTTGACCTTCCACTTGGAGGAGACCAGTTTGTAATTGTCACTTACCCGGTGGATATCCCGAATCCCCGGTAAATTCCCGATGCTGCGGATATCAAACGGCTGCTTACCGATACCGATCAGGTAATGCCCGTATTGTGTAACGACTTCACTTGATTGGTACCGGATCACTTCCAGTTGTTCGATCAACTTTTCTTTCTGATCAATCGTAATATTAGGTTCAAGCTGGATGATCATTTCTTTGATGTTGTGATATGTTCTTTATACTATCATGAAACAGCGGTGCGGGTTTATGCACGTTTTTCCTTTAATTTCAATCACTCACCAACTCACCTCTGACGAAACTTCCTCCTCGCACCATCTGGACAAAATCAGTGATGGCGTTTTCCATGTTTCCCCCTTGCCCCAGGGCTTTAATAAACGCACTGCCGATAATAGCACCCTGAGCATACTGACAAGCCAGTGAATACGTATCGTGATTAGAAATACCGAAACCGATCAGGCGTGGATGCTGAAGCTTCAGATCGTTGATCCGGTTAAAGTAGGTCAACTGCCGGTCGGAGATGCCGCTTTTTGCGCCCGTGATGGAGGAATCGGAAACCATATAGATGAATCCCCGGGTCAACTCATCGATCTTTAATATACGCTCTTCCGAGGTCTGAGGAGTTATAAGAAAGCTGACATGCAGACCGGCCTTTTCAAACATATCCCGGTAGAAGGTTTCATATTCATATATCGGCAGATCGGGAAGAATGACCCCGTCGATCCCTACTTCAATACAGCGGTCTACGAAGGCCTGTTCACCGTATTGCATTACCTGATTAAAATACCCCATCAAGATCAAGGGAAGATCCACTTGGGTACGCACGCCGGAGATCTGTTCAAACAACAGTTCCAGCGTCATTCCGTTCTTCAATGCCTTCATTCCACTCTCCTGGATGGTAGGGCCATCGGCCATAGGGTCTGAATATGGCATCCCAAGCTCAATGAGATCTACTCCGGCACCGGCCAGCGCGGTAATGATATTTGCAGTATCATCTAGTTTAGGATAACCGGCCGTAAAGTATATATTCAGCAGACCGGACTGCTTTTCGGCAAATAGTTTATCTAGTCGATTCATGTTCTATTCTTTTGATCAGGACGCCTCCCCGAAGCGCTCAAAGTGTTTAATATAGGTAGCCAGATCTTTATCGCCTCTTCCCGACAGGCAGATCACAAAGACATCATCCGCGTTGTATTCCATTTTTTCCAGGGCGGCAAAAGCATGTGCAGATTCCAGGGCCGGAATGATCCCTTCCGTCCGGGCTAGTTCAAAAGCCGCTTTTAATGCCTCATCGTCTGTAATACTGATCGCTTCGGCCCGGCCGGTATCGATCAGGTGAGCATGGAGCGGACCAATACCCGGATAATCAAGCCCGGCAGAAATGGAATAAGGTTCAATGATCTGGCCATCAGGCGTCTGCATTAATAATGTGCGACTACCGTGAATGATACCCTTTGTCCCTAAGACACTTGTTGCTGCCGAATGACCACTATCTATTCCATGTCCGGCAGCTTCTACGGCTACCAACCGGACGTTTTCATCGTTCAGGTAGTGATAGAAAGCACCGGCCGCATTGCTACCTCCACCTACGCAGGCAATGATACCGGAAGGTTGAGAACTCCCGGTATGCTCTTCCAATTGCCACTTCATTTCCTCGCTGATGACAGACTGAAACCGGGCCACCATGTCCGGGTAAGGGTGAGGACCAACCACTGAACCGATGATGTAGTGCGTATCTACAGGGTTGGAGATCCAGTCGCGGATAGCCTCGTTGGTAGCGTCTTTTAAAGTCTGGCTGCCACTTAGAGCCGGCCTTACTTCTGCGCCCAGCATACGCATCCGGGAAACGTTGGGCGCCTGTCGCTCAATATCGATCGCTCCCATATAAACGATGCACTGGATGCCCATCAGCGCACAGACGGTAGCCGTAGCTACTCCGTGCTGTCCTGCACCGGTTTCCGCAATAATACGGGTCTTCCCCAGACGCTTGGCCAGGAGGATCTGTCCGATGGTGTTGTTGATCTTATGTGCACCGGTGTGATTGAGGTCCTCCCGTTTCAGATAGATCGTCATACCGTAACGTTCTGATAAACGCTCCGCCAGATACAAGGGAGAGGGCCGGCCGACATAATCTTTCAGCAGCATTTGGAACTCTTTCTGAAAAGCAGGTTCTGCGGATATTTCCAAATAACGCTCCCGCAACTCTTCGACATTAGGATGTAACATTTCGGGAATGTATGCTCCCCCGAACTCTCCATAATAGCCCTGATTGTTTACTGCTATATCCATTATTTCAAGGTTATGATGCTTTAATTCTGTGATATTGTAATGAAATCACTACCATTTAACTCTTCAATGCTTTAACAAATCGTTCCACTTTCTCCACATCTTTCACACCAGGAGACAGTTCAAAACGGCTGTTGATATCCACTCCCTCCATTTGTTTAAAATTGAGTTTTTTGATCTCATCAGCCATGTCCTCATCGATCCCTCCGCTGAGCAGATAGGGCGTAATACCCATGTATTTTTCCAGGATCGACCAATCAAACCGTTGACCGGTGCCACCGTATTCTTTGGCTTTAGTGTCGAACAGGAAATAGGCACAGAGTCTTTCGTAAGCCTGGGTTTTGGAAAAATTGAATGCCTCATCTACGCGAAATGCTTTTATGATCCGGGCACTGCGCATGGAACTGATCGTCCAGTAAGTTTGCAGTTCCCGGCAATATTCTGGGCTTTCGTCACCATGAAGCTGTACAAAATCCAGTCTGTAATCATGTACAGCATTCAGGATCTGGTCAACCTCCGCATTCACAAAAACACCTACTTTAGCGATCCCTTCCAACTCTTCTTCATTTTTTTCCAGCCATTGCGGTAAGCCGTTCTTTTTACCCACAAAACGAGGAGACCCCGGAAAAAAGATAAAGCCGATCATATCAATTGGCAGTTGAACGATCTTAGCAATGTTGGAGGGGTCTTTCAGTCCGCAAACTTTGATCTTCATAATTGGTATTTTAGTCTTTGGTCTTTGGTTTGCTAATCGTAGCGCGGGGAATATCCGGCATCATGCTATGGCATTCCGGCTCAGGGATTCCAGATGCCGGATGCGCTGAATGAAAGACTTGGCCTGTTGTGGCGGATGATCGGCCTGCATAAAATACTCCCCGATCAGAAAACCTTCAAAACCAGCCTCTTTGAGTTCGACAACGGCAACCGGATCGTTCAGCCCGCTTTCCGAAACTTTGACCACTTCATCCGGTAAATAAGGAAGCGCATCGAGTGAATGTTGAATGCTGACAGTAAAATCTTTCAGGTTTCGATTATTCACGCCCACCAGGTCAATATGCTCGCTTAGCTTTTCAAGTTGATCAATGGAGTGGATCTCCATCAAGACTTCCAGTTTGAGTTCATGCGCTTTAGCCGAAAGCTGTTTAACCTGTTCTTTAGTCAGGCACTCCGCGATCAACAGAATTACATCAGCACCAATTGACCGGGCTTCGATGATCTGATATTCGTCAATAACAAAATCTTTACGCAGGATGGGGCAAAAATTATTATTCCGGGCTTCCGTAAGATCACCGTTTTTGCCTCCAAAGAAATGTTCATCCGTCAAAACTGATAGTGCAGAAGCCCCGGCCTGCATGTAGCCGATAGTGACCTGCTCTACGGAGACATAAGGATTGATATCGCCTTTGGAAGGAGAGCGACGCTTAAATTCGGCAATTACCCCGGACTTATCCGGACGCCGAATATAATGGCGCATGGAAACCGGTGGTGTTTCGAAATAAATACTTTTTTCAAGGAGTTTTACGGGATAAAGCTCTTTTCGTTGCGCAACTTCCTGCTGCTTATGGGCTACGATCTTATCGAGAATGTTCATGACTTTTGTTTTTTCAGGGATCAATAGAAAGTTAATTCAATTCAACAGGCGCTCCAGTGCCTGTTTAGCCCGTCCGCTGCTAATGCTTTCCCAGGCTTCCGCAATGCAATCGGTAATACTCTGCTCGGGTTTCATACAATGTATGGCCATACCGGCATTAGCACTAACGACCGCCAGTTGAGCCGGAGTGGCAGTATTGTCGAGTACATTCCGGAAAATGGTAGAGGCCTCTTCGGCCGTATCGCCTCCATGAAGGTCTGACTGCACCAATCGGGGAAGATCCAGATCTTCCGGCTCGATCAGCTTTTCCGTTTCGATGGTCCGCCATTTAAACGGTCCGGTTAGCGAGATCTCATCGTAGCCATCCAGTGCGTAAACGATCGCAAACCTGCGGCCGCTTTGCTGCATGATATAGTGATACATACGGGAAAGTTCCAGACTGAAAGTACCGAATAATTGGTGAGCCGGTTGTACCGGGTTTACCAATGGCCCCAGCATATTGAAGAAAGTTTTCATTCCGAGCTGTTTACGCACCGGCACTACCTCTTTCATAGCGGGGTGGAACATAGGTGCGTGCAAAAAACAGATGCCGGCCCGATCCAACTGGCGTCGCAACGCATCCTGATCATTGGTAAATTCATAGCCCAGTGCCAGCAGTACATCCGATGATCCTACGGAAGATGAAACCCCGTAGCTACCGTGCTTGGTGACCTGATAACCGGCTCCGGCCAACACCACCGCTGAGGTAGTTGAAATGTTGAAGGTATTTTTTCCATCTCCGCCCGTACCTACAATATCAATGGTTTCCCGTCCTTCCAGATCCAGAGGTACACACAATTCGAGTAGTGCGTCCCGAAACCCCTGCAACTCCGGCAGACTGATCGGACGCATATTATATGCCGTGACAAAAGAAGCGATCTGTACATGGTTGAACTCACCTGCCGATATACGAAGCAGTATGTCTTTCGCTTCGACGCGAGTGAGCAACTCGTGATCAAATAGTCTGTTAAGTGTGGCTTTCATTCTTGCCTCATTTATTTTGCAGATTGGGGAAAGGCCCTATGCCCCTACTCCAGATCCCAGCCGCTGTGCGGCGTGTTCCAAAAAGTTTTCCAGCATCTTCATACCCTCTGTAGTCATGATCGACTCGGGATGAAACTGTACGCCCCAGACTGCAAAATCACGGTGACGCATGGCCATGATGACATCATTTTCCGCTACGGCGGTTACTTCGAGACTTTCCGGAAATGCTTCCCGGCTGACCACCCAGGAATGGTAACGTCCGGCCTGGAAATTTTCGTTCACCCCTTCGAACAATACTTCATGTTCTACAATGACCTGTACGGGCGTTTCAATGCCGTGAAATACATTGGTCAGGTTCTCCAGTTGCCCACCAAAAGCCTCGCCAATAGCCTGATGCCCCAAACATAC
Organism: Lewinella sp.; assembly: GCA_020436695.1. GTDB lineage: Bacteria > Bacteroidota > Bacteroidia > Chitinophagales > Saprospiraceae > Flavilitoribacter. The sequence goes on from JAGQXH010000124.1 coordinate 9,399, forward strand.
GCCGAGGATCATCTTAGACGGTGCATATCGTTTGATCAACTCCGGCATGATCCCCGCTTCACCCGGTAAGCCCGGTCCGGGAGACAGGATGATCACATCGTAGCGATCCACCTCATCCAGACTAATCTCATCATTGCGAAAAACATCGATCTTTTCGCCCAGTATTTCCTGGATGTATTGAACCAGATTATAGGTAAATGAGTCGTAATTATCAAGCACTAAAACCTTCATGATCTTATTTTTATGCCAGTTTTTCCGCTTCGATCAATGCCTTTTTCAAAGCGCCCAGCTTGTTATTGACTTCCTGTAATTCTTTTTCTTCCACACTCGCAGCCACGATACCCGCTCCGGCCTGCCGGTAAAGGATATTGTTATGGCTGAGGAACGAACGGATCACAATAGCCTGGTTCATATCTCCATTGAAATCGATGAAACCCAGTGCACCACCGTAAAAACTCCGGTTTTGGTTCTCATAACGATCAATAAGCTCTATTGCTTTGTATTTGGGAGCGCCTGACAGCGTTCCGGCCGGGAAAGTATCGCCGAATACCTGAATGGGATTCGTAGTTGGACTCAACTCTCCGGTAACTTTGGACACCAGATGGATCACATGACTAAAGAACTGTATATCCTTCAGTGATTGTACCTTGACATTACTGGCATGACGACCAAGATCATTGCGAGCCAGATCCACCAGCATGATGTGCTCGGCGTTTTCCTTCGGATCTTCTGTAAGTTCGGCAGCTCGCTGTGCATCCTCCAGCTTATCTCCCGTCCGACGATAGGTGCCCGCAATGGGATTAACCTGGGCGATCCGGTTGTGGATCGCCATTTGGGTTTCGGGTGAGGACCCGAAGATCCGGTAACTGCCGCAGTCGAAATAGAAAAGATAAGGAGAAGGATTGATGGAGCGCAATACCCGATATACCTGAAAATCATCGCCACGAAAAGGTTGAGCAAACTGCCGGGCAAAGACGATCTGGAAAACATCCCCTATTTGACAATGTTTCTTGCCAATCGTTACCAACTCCATAAACTCTTCGTCGGTCAGATTGCTGCGCTCCTCCCCTTCCATCCAGAAAGGATAGACGGGTAGTTTCCGGCTTCTGAGTAAAGTTTCTACGCGATCCAGTTGGGAAGTCTCTCCTTCAGGAATGTTCTCCAGCAGGTAGAGTTCATCTTTGAAGTGATTGAAAACCAAGACAAAACGATAAAAAGCATAACGGATATCCGGAATATCCATTTTGCGTTTTTCCGGATCGAATTGCAGCGTATCAAAGTACTGGACCGCATCAAAGCCGGTATGACCGAAAAGTCCGTTAAATCCGTGGTATTCCCCTTCGTACTCGATGTCGTATTGTTGCATAAAGTCATAGAGTGCCTGCGGTACTGTATCTGTATCCACAACAGCTTGGGTTCGGGCCGGCTCTCCGTATTGTTCTACCCGGATCTGGCCGGCCTGCACCTGAAACAGCCCCAGCCGTTCCAGTCCGATCATCGAGTGACAGTCTTCCTTCGAACGAAAATCGTTACTTTCCAGCAGGACCGGATCGGAAAAATGATCCCGCAGATTAAGGAAGACGGTTACCGGTGTAAAGGTATCTGCCAGAATTTTTCGACTTTTGGTCTTGATCTTTATCTTCGTATGAACAGGTACTTCCATGTTAACTTATTCTCTTAGGTGCTGAAAACAAAAGCGGCTTGCCGAGTGAATCGACAAGCCGCTTTTGGAATGCATAAATATAGCTGTGTCACTTCACCCGGATATCCGAACGAACGTGCCACCACCAGTTTTTTGCATTCAAATGAATCATGTAATATTATTTTCGTGCAATATAAAGGCATTATTTGCAATTTTCAAAACGATCCGTGAAATTTAATGCAAAATTCTCCAAACGAGCTCTTTCAGCAACTCGCCTTCCGGTTTGCCCGTTCCGTTGTAATGAACGCCTTTTGATTTGAGATCGTATTCTTTCAACAGGCCAATCACCTGCTCAATTCGTTGAAAGGGATAATTGCGCAGCGCTGAGCGATAATCTCGCAGGAAGAAGGCAGAACGCAATTTAAGTGCGTTTAACTGATCCTGTTCCGAAGCACTTTTCACAAAATGTAACTGGTAGATCTTACTGAAATAACCGTACAGCGAGCCCAGCACTACCGGCAAGGGATTTCGGCGCGGATTGGCGGCAAAATAGTTGACAATACGATTGGCCTTCAGGATGTTCCGCTCACCAAGTGCTTTTTGTAATTCGAAAATATTGAAATCCTTACTAATACCGATATTAGCTTCGATCTCCTTTTCGGTGATCTGAGTGTCGGCCGGTAGATTCAGGATCAGTTTATCCAGTTCATTCACTACTTTCGATAGATCCGTACCCACATATTCTGCAATCAGCACTGATGCTTCAGGACTGATCGGATACTTGCGTTTTTTTAAATAGGTCTCAATCCATCCCGGCAACTGATTATCATACAAGCCCTTGGATTCCAGGATCACTGCCTTGTCTTTCAAGGCTTTCCCCAGTTTGGAATTCATGTTAAAACGCTTGTGCTTATGGGCAATGACCAGAATAGTAGTAGTGGAAGGTTTTTCAATGTAGGTCTGCAGATCTTTCAGGCTCTTCATATCCTGAGCTTCCTTAAGGATCACCACCTGATGACTGGCCATCATTGGGAATCGCCGGGCATTATCAACCACCGTCTTGTGATCGGTATCCTTGCCGTAGAGAATGGTTTGATTGAAGGACCTTTCCGATTCGGTGAGGATCTTCGTCTCCGCAAACTGCACTACCTGATCGATAAAATAACTCTCGGTACCATGCAGGAAATAAACGGGGTGGTAATCCTTTTTTTTCAGGGAAATGATGATCTGGTCTGCGGTAAGGCTCATGGGTAAATCAGCTTGGGACAGAAAGTTCGTAATATGTAAAACAAGAAGACCAGGTGAAGGCTCATAGGCTAATTCACCTGGTCTTCCGTTTGCCGGCAGCTAATTACTCTCTCACCAGTTCGAAGTCCGTACGGCGGTTCTTGGCCTTTCCGGCATCGGTGGTATTGTCTGCCACCGGATCGTCCGGCCCGTTACCGATGATGATGAAGCGGTTGGGGTCCATACCGTGTTCGCTGACCAGGTAATCTGCAACTGACTGAGCCCTTTGCTTGGACAGGCGCACATTGGATGCACGGTTACCCACATTGTCCGTATTACCTTCAATGCGGATACGGGCATTTCCAAAAGCTTTGGCAATGTCAACGAACTCAAGATCGATAATGTATTTGGCATTTTCGTCCAGTTGATATTCCCCGGTACGAAAATTAATACTAACGCGCTTGGTGGCAATAGCTTCTTTTTCAGCGCCTTCATTGTCGGAGACCGTGGAGAACTCTTTAGTCGCTTCTGCAGCATTATTTTCGCCGGTAAGATTCGCCTGCTGCACAAACTGAGGATAAGAGATCTGGCGCCAACTCGGAATATTGGCTTCCGTCAATCCAAGCTTCTGATATTCCTTAGCCATCCGTAAATAGAGATTTTCTCCGGTAACCCCTTTAAAATCAGGGTTAAGGCCAAAGAAATTCTCATTATCTCCGTGCGTCACCAGGCGTACATTATTTATAGCAGTTTCAGCAAATTCTCTTGGTACGCCCAGACCTGATGTTAAAATATCGATCGCCTTGTTTTTGGAAGTTTGGGAATTATTGATCTCCGCAGCACCACGCATCCAGCCTTCATAGAGTTTTTCAAGTTTGTCCCGATTGTTGCGTACAAATTCTTCCTTGGCAAAGAAGATATCGGCGATAATATTGGAGGCCGATTTTGTACTTTCCAGTACGGTAGATCCAGTCACGGCCTTAAGACATTCTTCATCATCGGGACTCCAGACCACGGCAGCATCTACCTGCTGACTCTTGAAGGCAGAAGCAGCGTCAATGGCGTTTCCGACTTCCACCAGTTGTACATCATCCACAGTCAGGCCGCCGGCATCCAGCAACCACAGCAGGAAGGAATGAGAAGGGGTCAATTGAGCCACGGCGATCTTTTTACCCCGTAGATCTTCTACACTGCGAATGCCTCGGCGTGCCACAATGGCGTCACCACCCCGTGACCAGTCAGCCTGCCAAACAACCACCGGATTGAAATCTTTGAGGCCGTTCACAATAGTAGGAAAGGCATCAATGGTATACCAGTGTAGGTCCAGATCACCATTTTTCCAGGCATTCAGAGAGTTGTCTACATCGTCGTTGAGTACGAACTCAACCTTTAGTCCGTAATCTTCATAAAACCGGGATTTCGTATTGGCTTCAAAGCCTTCATTAAAATACTGTCCGCCGGCATAACCGCCCCAGGTCACCACTCCAATGCGGATCACATCATCACCACTAAGGTTCGAACCGCTGTTTGAGGAAGTGCTTCCAGTTGAGCCGGTAGATCCGCTATCGGAACCACCACCTAACACCCCTGATTTTTGTAACTGGGTAAAACCAAAATAAACACCTGCCACCACTAAAAGAGTGATGAGGAATTTCGAAAATGTTGTTAGTCTCTTAGCCATGTTAGTCTCTTATGGTATTATTTGGAGGTAGAATTTTCAGGTTCTGCCTCTATTTGGAATACAAAAATAATGGCTGGCCTGGGGCATTGTACTGCTCAACCGAAATCAGCCGGTCTAATCGAATAGGTTATCGTATTGATTCCTGCGACCTTCACGGATGGGCTCCTTGATTGGAGCATCGAGGTCTAGTACGTCTTGCTCATTATTGGCCTGTAGCAAAAGATGTTCTTTTTCTTCGCCCAGCAAAAGCGATACGCCTTCTTTCTCCCACTTTTCCAGCATTTTCAGGCCTTCTTCTTCGAACACCCCATTCTGCAAGTCTACGGAGTCCATGAAACTGGAAGACATTTCCATAAAACGTTCCATTTCTCCCACCTTACTGGCAACATCTTCAGTGATAGATTCCATGGCCATATCGAACATGGCCCGCTTGTCAGGATCGCCGGAGATCACGCTCATGGCCGATTTCATAGCAGAATGACTGGTATGGATGATCTTTCTTTCCTGTTCTTTGACCATTACCTGATCCTGAATGTCTTCCATCAGTACCTGAGAATTTTCGTACATCTTGGACAACACCCGGTAGAGCACCTCCATTTTACGATACAGGTCTTCCAGGCGAACATTAGATTCTTTCAAACGGCCGGCCTTGCGGCTCTTCAGGATCATGACCGACTGTTTGTTGGTCTGCTTGGCTTT
>JAGQXH010000125.1 GCA_020436695.1 Lewinella sp.
AATCCGGAAGACAAAGAATATCTGGTGAAAGGCTTCCCGCTATCCATTCGCTACGATGCAGATTTTGTGTACCTCTCCTGTTACTGGCCGATGCCCTTCTTCGAGTACGCTCAGTTGGAATTGCAGGAAAGACAGGGAAAAGCTTTCGATCAGGTAGAATTGATGATCAAAACCGAACCCTTCAGCGGTTCCCGGAATGAAGCAGGATATTTCCACGCCACTTACAGCGATCATCCTGAACCTGTAGCTGGAAAAGACCTCACTTTTCTCGATACCGATCAGGTAGAGGGCGGTGGCCCCTGGACTGGTAATTTTGTGGGTATGAGCTGGACTTTTTCCCATAATGGTGTACTTCGTACCTTGGAAGGAGATCCGCGTTTCTTTTTTGACGACAGTCGCACGCCGCAGGCCTGGGGGACAGGCACGGAAGAGTGGGGTGGTGGCGGTGATTACTGGGGTGGTCTGAATATGACCCTGCCCTTCGCCGGGCACCCGGTAGGCAAGGAAAAGAAGAAGGCCCAAAATGAACTCGATCTGCTCAATTCTGCTTATCGCTTTCTGATCGCCGACTATTTTCCCTTCGGCAAACGGGCTGTGATCAATCTGGAACACGGTGGGCATAATTCCGAACCGGAACATTATGAGGGCGTCGTTTACTGGTACGGTGCGCCGGGCGCTACGCTGAAACTAACCGATGAACTGAATGTATGCCACGACCTGGATGCCCAACGGCATAATTACAATTCCCCTTCCGCCGAACCGCCCTACGAACTCACTTCCCGCTACGAATGGGGGCCGGATACGGATGAAGCGTCCAATTTCGTCAACCGGGAAGAAAACATCAGTGCCCGCCTGTACTACCCGGCTGAAAGTGACGATGTACGTATCATGCACGGTACGAGTACTTTCGAGGTAGTGCTTGATCCGGAGAATCTGGGAGTAATGCTGCGCCGTAAATTCGACTACCAATATCCTAACCAACAGGCAAAAGTATGGATGAAGAACGCTGAAGGGAACGGCGACTGGCAGGAAGCCGGTACCTGGTACACGGCCGGCAGCAATACCTGCTACCATTCTTACCCCAAAGGCCGGGCTTTTACGGAGGATGAACTAAAACCTACCAATCCGGAAGTAGTGACCAGCAATCGCCGCTGGCGGGAGGAAGAATTTTTGATCGATCATCAGTTGACGAAAGGTATTTCCCGGCTGGCCGTAAAGATCGAGTGGGTACCGGACGATAAGCCGTTATGGCCGGGCCAGGCATTTCCGGTGGCTTCTGCCTGGAGCGAGGGGCGGTATTGGGTGTATTGTTATCAGCTACCTGGCTTGACAAAATAGCAGAAGGTTATTCTGAAGACAAATTCATAAATTGAGGGAACTGATATAAAATTAAAAAACGCATGAATCTCTTTCTGAATCAATGGTGCACTCTGCGAGGACTGACCCTGCTTTCCTTATTTTTCCTCCTGCCTTCCTGTAAGAAACCCACGGTTGTTGAGATGCCGGAGCAGACCGAGGATGAAAACGGCTTGCTCACCGATGCCGGTTTGGACTATCCGCTGGATATCATCGCTCCGGAAGAAAACCCGGATTGGGTGAGTGGAGCACTTGCTAATTATCAGCCAATCCGTTCCCTTACTTCGGATGCTTCCTTTGAGGACCTTCGCTTTCTGGAGCCCTTGCTGGAGGGCGTGGATATCGTACAATTGGGAGAAAGTTGCCATGGGGTTCAACAATTTAATCAAGTCAAGACCCGGATCATCAAGTATCTGCACGAAGATCTTGGGTTCAATGTCATTGCTTTTGAAAGTGGTTTTTTCGATTGCGCCTATACGAACGAAAACCTAATCAAGCCTAACGCCATCGCAAACTATTTGATGGAAAGTGCCATTTTTGACGTATGGCACACAGCTGAAGTGGAAGAATTATTCGAATACATTGCTGAAACCCGGGCAACCGATCACCCCTTGGTGCTGGCCGGGTTTGACATTCAGTTCAGTTCGGATTCAGGCCGGTACCGGGCTGCATTTTTCAGGGACCTGCTCGAACGTTTCGATGCTGCTTATGCAGAGGAGATCTATGCTTTTGATACCAATTATCAAAACCGATATCGCAAAGCAGGTTTTGTTGAGTATCTGGAAGAAAATCTGGAAAGTATTACAACGCAATATTCTGACCTGGCCGATTTCTTTGAAGCACTTCTGGAAAAGAACGGTGCGGAGCCTTTGCTAGAGACTACCCGGGGACAGATCATGATCGCCCATCAAACTGCAAAGAATGTGGCCAACAATGCAGTTATGGAACAGTATTATAATTCCGGGGCTGTTCAGACCTCATCCGAACTCAGAGATCATGAAATGGCCAACAACCTGATCAATCTGAAGGAACACATCTATCCCAATGAAAAAATAATCGTTTGGGCCCATAATTTTCACATCAGGCATAATCACGCAGCAGTGTCAGGCCCCGTTTATACCGGTTACAGTACTATGGGATTATGGCTGCATGAATATTTTAGCGAAAAGATGTATACGGTCGGCCTCTATATGTATACAGGGAAAGCAGCGCATAATGATCAACGTATCTTCGCGGTGAGTGCAGCCAAAAGTGGCAGCCTGGAATCGATCATGCATCGCACTTTGGTTAAGTACTCGTTCCTTGATTTCAGGTATTTACCCACATCGGTAGAAAATGTCTGGGTGTCTCGCCCTTTATTCAGTAAGCATTGGGGAACTACAGATATGACTATGGTCCACAATGCCCAATACGATGGTATCATTTTTATTCAGGATGTAAGACCGCCGAAATATCTCAGGTGAAAATGCCGGGATTGAGGCTGTCTCATAAGTCAACGTAAGCACGTTGGTGCAAAAATGACTTATGAGACACGCGTAATCGCACATCAAAACCGGTACCCCAAATGTAAAGTAGCAAACATCGTAAGCGGAGCGATCGCATACTCGATCTGCTCCAGGGTATTACTTCCGGCTATTTTCGCCGTGTAACCGATGCCCGCCCAGGGTTTGAGGTAGAGGCGATCACCGAAGATGGGCCAGGTATAACCTGCATAGCCCATCACCAGACTATTGGTGTAATTTTCTTCCCCGACCAGCGACGTATTTTTGATCCGGTATTTTTGCACTCCGATCTGGGTGCCCACGAACCACTTCCGGTGCACTTCAGAAAAGTGGTATTCCCCAAAAATACCCCAACCCTGACCCAGGCGGACATCCCATCCTTTTCCTTTGTTATTGGCATTCAGATCGACCAGCAGGTCGGGAAAGTCCATCGCATAGGCACCTATTCCCAACAGTAGATGATCACTGTTCTTGGGCTTGACCCGAAAGTGCACACCGTATCCGCTAAAGACAAAAGTGGCGGGGTCAATTTCCAGTGAAAACTCCGTCCTTGATTCATTTTGAGGCGATTGCCCCAAAGTGAATGCTAGTGAGGTGAACATAAAAGCAATAGTAATGAAGATCGTTTTCATAATTGATAAAAATTATAAACTAAATATTCATTATATCTAGTTTCAGTGAAAAAAATTTATTTCCCCATTTCGATCAGGATCTCTTCGATCGTTTTGATCGCGAGCGCCTGCTTCATTTCTTCTTCCGCATTTTCCAAAATGGCCGCTACCGACCGCTGGGCATTATCCGGTCGTTTTCCCCGGGCCAGGATATCAAAAGAGGTATTGAAGAGATGCCGGCCTCTTTCCACGCTTTCCAGAATATCCAGGATCGTGATCTCGGCCGGTTGTTTCAATAACCGGATACCGCCTTGCTTTCCTTCTTTGGTTTCGATAATACCGGATTGCATCAGACTCTGCAGGATCTTCACCAGGGTTGGTTTTGGGATATTGAGTATCTCTGAGATCATAGTCGTGGATAAAAATTCATACTGTCCCTGCCGGATCTTATCGGCGATGAAGATCACTACCAGTATTGATTTGGTGAAAGAAGACGAATACGCCATTCGATATATAATGTATATTTAGTTTGAAATGTATTCCTTTTTCTTTTGAGATGCAAGAAGGGAAATAAAAAAATCCCAAATGAACAATTGACATTTCGGGAATAACTGGCATCATGCTAACTATAACCTTCCGGTATAGAAAAACGGAGCCCAATAGAAAGGATGCTCATAGCCTGTCATGTCTTGGCCCGCCGTTCGGAGCCGGATATTTCGGAGTGTACTACCGTCGCTTTCTTTCTCTTTTTTCAAAGTTTCAGTAATAGCCTCCGGAGATAATCCGCGTAAACTTTCCCGGGCGTGGGTAATAGCCCCGGCCGGATTCCCATGCCGTCTCAGATGTTGATAAAGATACTGCATGAACAGAGCAGTGGAAACATCATCCACCGACCACAAGCTGGTAATAGCCGACCGGGCACCGGCAGCCAGCAGCCCACGGGTAAGTCCGATCACCTCATCACCGTTGGTCGGATCACTTTTACCGCTTTCGCAGGCACTGAGAACGACGAGGTCGGCTTTCATGCGGATACCCATCAACTCAAAAAGGTTAAGCTCATCTTTCCCCGCCAGATAGATGGCCGATGAGAGGGGCGTTTCTTCCGAAAGATCGCCGTGGGTAGCCAGATGTATTATGTTGGCCTGGGGGATCTCAGCGCGGATACGACTTTCTGTGGCATCGTCCCCGAGAATGGGGACAGCATCGAATATGGAAGCTATTGAACGAGCTTCCATTGCTGCTGCAGGCAGATCACCGGTAGGATTACCAATACAGAGCAAGTTGACCTGCTTTGGGATGGTGATCTCGCGGAAGAATTGTAATGTAGATGCACTGGGTAGCATACTGATCAGCCGCCCGTCTCCCAGATACTTACCCGCAAACGGCAAGGCATGGAAAGGAATAAGATGCAACCGGCCATAAGGTGCAATGTAAAGTTCGGAGTACCGGTAGATCAGATCTGCTACCGGCTGCAACAGTAAGCGGGCGAGGTGCGCGGATGCTGTCCGATAGTTTTCTTTTTTCCGCAATTGCTGATATAGTGCCAGTGCCGTTCGGTCTAATTCTTCATCAGAAAGTTTTTTCCATTCGGCCGCCTGTAGTCCTTTGGCAGATACCGCCCAGATGAACAGGTCGTCCTCATCGTAGGCATAGCTGATCAGCAACTGCCGGTCATTCAACTCCCGGCGGATATCACCGATCTCCAGAACCTGTGCCTGACCTTCGGCTAACTGGTGAAAGCCGGGATACCGCTGTATTAGCTGATCTTCCAGTTTTTCCAGTTCCTGCTGTGCCTGGTCGATTTTCCGGATCAGTTCCTCCTGCCGCTCGGTTTGGTCATTTCTGCCGGCGACAGCTGCCAGGTTCTTCCAGGCCTGTAGCTGGGCATTGACCGTTTGCCAATGCGGAAGCAGTTTATTTTCACTACTCTTATTTTTAAGTGTTTGCGTATTCAGAGAAAGCAGGTCCAGCAAGGCCCTCCCTTTGCCGAGTTCGCTGTAGTGAAAAGCCAGGTGGCCGTTTTCCTGCCGAAAGGCGAGCCGGGTACCGACATGATAAAGGAACTGGGTGCTTCGGTCATTGCTGATGGCCGTTTTTAATTCATCCCGGCTCAGTTGATTGCGGCGCAGATCGAGTGCCGAAAGTGCCTGATCACAGTATTGTAGTGCTTTTTCGTATTGTTCCAATCCCTCATACAGTTCGGCCAGGGCACTACCCATTTTCCAGGGAGTTGGATGCCGTAGCCACCAATCTGCATCCTCCAGCTCACACCGCTTTTGCCAGGCGATCTCTGCCCGGTAGTATTCCTGCAACTGTATCCACATCAACAATGCCTGTTCCCAATGATATCGGAGTTCCTGGATGGCTACAGTTGCGTTATTTATGCTATCTCCTTGGTTCGAGGTCGATCCGGCAAGGGGCGGTAATTTGGCTTCTAAAAGCTCCAGGTGAAGTTTGTACGCAATTATTGCTTCCGGATACTGCTTCCGGTCGGCCCAAAGAATAGCTTCAAAAAAATGTTGCTTTTCAGGTGGCAGACCGGAAATTGCCTGCATCGATGTTTCCCAGTAAGCTGAGGCGGAAGAAGCATGCCCGGACCTTCTCGCGGCCTTATAATGCCAGTATGGAACATAGAAAAGCGTCTGTTGCTGCAGGCTGTCAGCTATTTGTTTGAAAGTTAAGAATTGCACCAATTCAGGCGTAGGCTCGGCGGTGGGCGGTGCTATTTGAGCCTGCCATTGCGATATAAAACCAGCCAGCTTTTTGGCAAAATGTGCTACCTGTAACGGGCTTTCCAGCCGGTTGGCGGTAGAATAGCCGTCAATTGCCAGCAAAAATGCAAACTGGATGAGCATAGCCCCATGCGGATGTTCGGGCATCCATTGGCGAGGCAGTTGTTGTACCAGCTCCAGGAAACCTTCGGCCGCCCGGTCGATCAGGATCAACGCACTGTGATCATCACCAACCGCCTCCAGTAGACGTGCCTGGTCTACGGTATTTTGCAGAGCGTTAATGGGGGCTCTCAGTTCCGTAAATAGCTGCCGGGCCGCAGTGTAAGCCGCTTTTGCTGCCTCAAAATTCCCTCTGCGCAAAAAGAGATGGCGAGCCAGCCGATTGAGCAACATGCCAAGGCTCAGCGTGTAATTCAGGTCATCCGACCAGCGGCCCCATCGACCGATGACAGCGGCTATTTTACGGCATTCTTCGAAACGACCGGTTTCCAGATTGAGGAATATGGTAAAGACACGAGCTAATCCTACTCCGCGATAATCTTCCGTTTTTCGAAAGTTAATCTCGGCCTTGCGAACGAGTTCCTGTGCCTTTTGCCAGCTATTTTCCTGCACCGCCAGATAGGCCAGGCGCAGTTTTGCCGTGGCCAGGGCTCTATAACTGGAATCTTCCTGCCAGATCAAGGCCGCTTTTTGGTATAGTCTTCGGGCCGCAGTGATATCGACTGCCGAAACCGGCGGGAATTCACGGGCCTCTATCTGTTCCGGCAAGGCTGAGCTTTCCGTGGCGGTAGTGATCAGGGAAAACCCCCAGGCTTGTGGGTCCAAACCGTTACTTAGCAACAGATCGCCCTGTCGTATGAGGCATTGGGCCAGCAAATGGCGGTCTGTTTCTTTTTCAGCGGCTTTTTGTAAGGTGTTGATCTGTGCCCGGGCTGCTTTTGTCTCGCCGATGCGTCTCAATAGATCTGCTTTCAACAATCCGGGTGAAAAATATAGAGCGCCGCCGGAATGGATAGGAGCACCATTCTCATAACTTTCCAGCAAGTCCAGTGATTGTCGGAAAGTTTTCCTCAGTTCATCCGACAAGTTATCGTTATTCCAGTAACGGGCAAGATTCCGGGCAGTGGGTATTCCTATCAGAATATTTTCGATAAAAGCAAGGAAAGTAGCTGTTTCATCCTTTATCGTTCTGGCTTCAGGGAAAGGACCCGGAGCTGCATCCAAATCGTTGTCTGGCAAGCAACGGGCACGAACTTCCAACCCGGCTTCGACGGTTCCGTCGAGTTTGGCAAAATTTCGTTCAAAGGAGCAGAGCTTTTGAACCGCTGACCGTATCGAGCGGAGATCCGTACCTGCGCTTGCAGAAATCGCCCAACAGCAGGCTGCCGCTTTTCGGAGCTGTCCCCGGAGTAGATGGACCAAAGCAAGATATAGTTGTGCCTGGTCCCTATCCTTAGCAGTGTTGGCATCCTGAAATGCCTTTTTCGCTAAGGCTGAAGCCTGCCGGAAATCGCCACGGCCTTCTTCTCTAAGTAAGGTGGCACCAAGTGCCTGTAGCACATCCTGCGGCAGGGGTGTGGGTAGGTTCATCCGGTATTTGAATCTGTTGTAGGTTTTTGGTCATATATAGTGCAACAATGATGAGTTGGCTTGCTGTAATGGTACGGATAGATGGTTCCATGGCTAATATGGTTAGTATGGCTGAACTTTCCAGCCATACTAACCATATCAACCGTTTAGCCATTAGCCCAATCATCTTAGTTGCAGGTCGATCACGGTTTCACTTATTCTGCCTAATAACTAATACTTGGTTGACAAAACTATACAATCTAATCGTTAAGATAAGCAAATCTATTCCTATCTTCCCGGTAAGCAGCAGCTGTATACAGGTGAATGATGGGAAACATTAAAAAATTCACATTTTACTACTATCTTGTAGGTCGCAAAAAATTGGGGCTGCAACAGTACCTCTCCACCCGCCCCGGGAAAGTAGTGGTCAATAGTGCGGTCAGCGTCAAAGAAATGAATGCAACTGACCTTCAATTGCAAATCAACCTCCTTCACCATAAAAAAAACAAAAAATGGAAAATCAAGAAAAGAAAAGTATGGGACGCCGTAAATTCATGAAAACTTCCGGTCTGGCCGCCGGAGGGATCGTGTTGGCTCCCTCGATGTTGTCGGCTAAGGCTCATATCGACGGGGATGACACCATCCGCATCGGTCTGATCGGATGCGGTGGCCGGGGTACCGGTGCTGCCATCCAAGCGCTTTCCAGCGGGCAGAATGTTAAGCTGGTAGCAATGGCGGATGCTTTCCGCGATCGCCTGGAAGATAGCTACGGCCGCATTAAGAACGAACTGGCCGACCGGGAAATGAAAGCCGAAATGCTGGATGTACCCGCAGAGCATAAATTTGACGGTTTCGACGGCTATAAGAAAGTGATCCCGCTGTGTGATGTACTGGTCATCGCCACCCCTCCGGGTTTCCGGCCCATTCATTTTGAAGCAGCCGTGGAAGCCAACAAGCATGTATTTATGGAAAAACCGGTGGCAGTAGATGCACCGGGTGTACGCCGGGTACTGGCTGCAGCCGAAAAAGCCAAGCAGAAGAAACTCAATGTGGTGGTGGGGCTGCAACGTCATTACCAGAAAGTATATACGGAATGGGTAGACCTGCTGCAAAATGGAGTGATCGGTGATATCACAACCTCCTACGTTTACTGGAATAGCGGTGGTGTATGGGTACGTGATCGCAAGCCCGGCATGACGGAAATGGAATACCAAATGCTCAACTGGTATTACTTTAACTGGCTGTGTGGTGACCACATCAATGAACAGCACATTCACAATATCGATGTAAGCAACTGGGTGAAGCAGGCCTATCCGGTGAAAGCTTCCGGTATGGGCGGCCGCCACGTGCGCACGGGTAAGGAGCACGGGGAGATCTTTGATCATCACTTTGTTGAATTCGAATACGCCGATGGTAGCCGGATGGTCAGCCAGTGTCGTCACTGGAAAGGTAGTTCTTCCAAGGTAACGGAAGAATTCCAGGGTACGAATGGTTCGGCTCCCAAGCCGGGTGTGATCCTGACCAATAGCGGCCACACCATTATGGATTACAACGACAAGAAAGATCTCAATCCGTACCAGGTAGAACACAATCTTTTATTTGAAGCGGTTGCCAAAGGAGAATACAAATTCGCCGATGCGGAGAATGGTGCCAAGAGTACCATGACCGCTATCTTCGGACGGATGGCTACCTATAGCGGACAGGAGATCACCTGGGATGAAGCCATAAATTCTGATCTGGACCTGTCACCAAAAGTCTATGCCTGGGATGCTACTCCGCCGGTGGTACCGAATGAAGATGGATACTATCCGATGGCAATTCCCGGTGAGACGCGGGTAATTTGATGTGGTGATATGGTGATGTAGTGATGTGGTGATGTGGAAAATTTCTTCCATCACAATATATCAGAGTTGTGACGTCACCTGATCAATAAATGATGATAGCCCGGTGTAGATCACTTCTGCACCGGGCTGTTGTTTTTTTGACGAAGGACCGCACTTTTGGGCCAAATTGGGGATTATGTTAATAGACATTTTTTCAATTTTAAATCTAATGCTATGCCCATCATATTAGGTGTCCTCGGCTTACTTTTTCCGCGTGTATTGATCGTTGTCCTCTGGCTGTTCACCAGTTGGTTTCGCGCGGCTTTCGATAACATCATCTATTTGCTGCTGGGGCTGATCTTTTTGCCGCTTACGACCCTGTGGTACAGTATCGTCATCAATTTCTTCGGCGGACAATGGGGCACTGTCCCCATCATCGGTATGGTCATTGCCATCGTTGTTGATCTGGGTGGCTGGCGATCATCCAGGAAATTGAGGTGGTAAGATCTACCTTGAGATCGCATCATAAGTAGAAGCGAAAACCCAAACCGCCTCCTACGTCTCCATCCGTTCGGTCAATCACCAGAAGTCGGGGGGTGAGGCGAAGATAGATCTCAAAGCGATCGACGTAATAATTAAGGCCGATGGTGCCACTAACTCCGAGATTCAGTTCATCGTCATCATCAAATAATTTATTGTTGTGGTGTTCGCGGAATCCCAGGAACAGTCCGGGGCCGTAGAAAAAATTGAAGTTGTTGGAGATTGGCTTCTCCCAGATGCCGTGCACATTCACAAAGAAAAAATCATTCAGATCCCAGGCCAGGAGAATGTCCGGTGACATGCGACCGGGATTGTAGATTTTCAGGGAAAGCCCGCTGGGCTGTCCCAACTGTATCCCGAGTCCGAAATTGCCGCCGGAAGGTTGCGCCCAAACCGTTTTTGCATTGAAAAGGAAAAGGGTCAGGGTGAGGATCATCAGGTAGGGAAATCTGTTCAAGGTATTATTCATGGATGGTTGATTTAGTGACGGAGAAAAAATGAATGAAACAATTTTAGGTTTTTAACATTTGCTAAGCCATTGACTATCAAGAGATGGTGTGCGGGTTTTTCAAAAATTTCAGCAACAATTGTTTCATTTATTTCCTTCAAACTACATAGTCATTCTTCCTTTAACTATCAATTTTTGTTATAAATTGTTCGGCCAATACAGCAGATATGAAGAATAAGTTCTACACTTTGCTCCTGGCCCTGGCGCTATTTGGTGCCTGCCATCCGGCAGAACGTTCATCGACAGAAGTTTCGAATATTCCACCCGAAGGTCCCTACCTATATGTGCTGGGTATAGCTCAGGATGGCGGGTATCCACATGCAGGCTGTGAAAAAGACTGCTGCAGAGATGTCTGGACGGATCTGTATGCGCGTAAAACCGTAAGTTCACTGGCCCTGATCGATCCCATCAGTGGAGAGAACTGGATGCTGGATGCAACGCCCGATTTCCGGGATCAGCAACAGCGGCTGAAGCAGGAAAGCGGCCGGGATCTGGACGGCATTTTTCTTACTCATGCACATATCGGGCACTACACCGGACTGATGCATCTGGGCCGGGAAGTGATCGGCACCTCTGAGGTGCCGGTATATGCCATGCCCCGGATGAAAGAATATTTGCGAACGAATGGCCCCTGGAGCCAATTGGTGTCTCTTAGAAATATCGCATTACAGAATTTGCAGGCCGACAGTACGGTCCGACTGAACGAAAGATTGCAGGTCACTCCTTTTCTTGTGCCGCATCGTGATGAATATTCCGAGACGGTTGGTTATCGCATCGATGGCCCACAACATTCAGCTATATTCATCCCTGATATTGATAAATGGGAGCGTTGGGACCGCAATATCGACAGTTTGCTTCTGACCGTGGATTATGCCTTTCTGGATGGTACCTTTTATCAGAACGGAGAGATCGTGGGCCGGGATATGAGTGAGATCCCACACCCCTTTGTTTCCGAAAGTATCGCCCGATTTGAAAAAGTGCCGATCGATCCGGATGGCGTGATCTTTATTCACCTGAATCACACCAATCCGCTGCTTCGACCGGACAGTCCCGAACGGCAGGAAGTACTTAAAAAGGGATACGGACTGGCCGAAGAAGGACAGCGTTGGGGTCTTTGAAATAGAGAGATTGCAGCACACTCCAACCGATATGTTGCTACTAAATACGCTATCAGATAAATGAGATGACATTGCTCATGTTCCATTGCTTCATTGTTGCATGGATATGGTAGCCATGAGGCAATGGAGCCATGTAATATCGAATCAACTGTTGAGGAATAAATCCTTTCGATTTGGTAGTATAGAATTTTATTGACAATGTGCTTATCATTAAAACAATACCTATGAAGATCATTGTCGCACCCGATAAATTCAAAGGCTCGCTTTCCGCACGTGAGGTTTGCGAAGCAGTAAAGGAAGGCGTATTGACTGAACGGGGAGATGCCGAAGTGATCATGCATCCTTTGGCCGATGGGGGAGAAGGCTCACTGGATATTCTCGCTTCTCATCTGGTGGCCGTAGAAGTGGAAACCATCGTACTGAATCCGCTTTTCCAACCCGTCCGGGCGTCCTTCCTGATGAACGGCGATGCGGCCTATATTGAAATGGCCAGGGCATCCGGCCTGCCCTTACTCCGCCCTGATCAACGCAGCGCACGCCGGACTACGACCTTTGGTACCGGCCAGTTGATCCGGAATGCGCTGCAACGAGGTGCCCGGAGGATATTCCTGTTTGTAGGAGGAAGTGCTACTACGGATGCCGGTATCGGTATGGCGAGTGCCCTGGGATATCGCTTTCTGGATGCTGCCGGACGAAATTTACGGGCCGTGGGAGAAAATCTCGCCCGGGTCCATCTTATCGATGCCTCTCATTTGATGTTCGACCCTTCCGAAATTGAGGCTGTCGTGGTTAGCGACGTGCTTAATCCGTTGCATGGGCCCGAAGGTGCAGCTCATGTATTTGCTCCTCAGAAAGGGGCAGACCAGGCCGATGTCGTTTTTCTGGACGAAGGGCTCAGGCATTTGGCTGGGGTCATTGAAAGGGACTTGGGAAAGCAGGTGGCCGATCTGCCGGGTGCCGGAGCTGCCGGAGGTCTCGGGGCCGGCGGAGTAGCTTTTCTTAATGCAAGTATCCAATCGGGTATCGAATCCATTATTGCGGCTACCTCCCTGGAACGGCAACTGCCAGGTACCGGACTGATCATTACCGGTGAAGGTATGTTCGATCAGCAATCCCTGCAGGGAAAGGTGGTGTCCGGTGTGGCTCGGCTGGCAAAACAATACGATATTCCTGTGGTGGTGATCGCCGGCAACACTAGTATGACGCCCGAGGAATACCGCGGGCTGGGCATACGGCAGGTATATACCGTTATGCAGGACGGTTGGAGCCTGGAACGGGCGATGCGGGAGGCGCGGGAGCGGGTGATCGCTTTAACGGCCGCTGCGCTGACGGACGGCTTTGCCTGACGGACGTTCCTTGCCTGCGGCCGGAACTGACGGACGGCACTCCTGCGGAATGCCTAACGGAGAGTGCAGTCATTTCTTTAATAAATTTTACGCACCTCTTTACTCAGATAAGGTTGGTGTCCGGCACTATTTTTTATAAATTTTTCGGATATAAATTCAGGAGTAATTGTAACTTCGCATGCCCAAAAAACGATTTTGGGTATTGGCTGATTGTCAGCCTTTTAGCATGCTATATCGGGGCGCGGTGAAATACCGTAGCTCTATTGCCAATCACTTTTTCCTTTTTGGTATTTGTATGCATCCAACTATTGCAGTTGAAACGGCTTTTGAAGCCCTGATCGACGGTATTGTCGATCGTCATTTTGCCGTGCTTGACGGCTTTCTCAGCGAGCTGGAGGTTGTAAGTTTACGCTCTAGCTTTGAACAAAAACTGGAAGATGGCGCTTTCCACCGGGCCGGGATCGGACAGGGAGAGCAGCACACCAGAGATGCGGAATTTCGCGGAGATCTGATCCATTGGCTGGATCGGTCGACCGCATTGCCCACCGGGCAGGCCTTCCTGGATCGAATGGATGGCTTTGTGTCTTACCTCAACCGGACCTGCTATACCGGCCTGAATGGTTACGAATTCCACTACGCGGTTTATCCTACCGGTACCTTCTATAAACGTCACCTGGATCAGTTCCATCAGGATGATCACCGCCGTTATTCGGTGATCTGTTATCTCAATGATAACTGGCAGCCGGAAGATGGAGGCGAACTCGTCATCTATCATCCCGACGGCGATGTGGTTATCGAGCCGCTTGGTGGCCGGGTGGTTTTCTTTGAGAGTGCCCTGCTGGAGCATGAGGTATTGCCGGCACGGAGAGACCGGTATAGTCTGACGGGGTGGTTGAGGCGGTAGGGGAGGCTTACGGCTTGCAGCAAACGGACAAACCCATTCCTTGCTTCATGATATAAACGGTGAGCGTACAACCCTAGGAACATCAGCTGAAAAAATCAATTGTTTGACTTTCCGGAGCTTTTTCCCGAATTTTATGGGTGGTGATCGTACAAGGTATAATATTCATTGACCTTTACCCACTCCGGAAACTTAAGTATATCGTCTATCGATTCGATCGGCCGCATTTTTACATGGTCTAATTTCTCTGATACTTTTAAAGAATGTGGGAGGCAATTGAGGTCTTTATATAAGATAAACGTTGGAAAACCACTATGTATGGCATAGCCGGCCTGGATAAAGACAGATGTAAGTATCTTTTTTTCCTGTGGAAATATGAAGAGAAATGCTTTGCTTTTCTGAATAGCTTTTTGATCTTCTTTTAAAAGATAGCCGGGATCAAAATTCTGATTACTTTTTATCGTTCGATGATGGATCTTGTTTTTATCAATACCGATACTTTTTATGTCAGGATGCTCCAGCATGTCACAAATGATCGCCTCGATTTCTTTTAGACCATTAAGATTGCTATGTAATTCTACAAAAGGGACCGAAATA
>JAGQXH010000126.1 GCA_020436695.1 Lewinella sp.
ACACTCACTTTTTTAATAAAAATTCCGGCTCTTCCGTTCGCGATTGTAGGTGCAGAGCCATGTAGCAGAGGTATACATGGAATTAGTGAAAAGGATTGGCAAATTCCGGGTTGTTGACAAAAGAAGTATCCGATAGTGTTTTTAGAAAAGCGATCATATCCTGTTTCTGCTGCTCACTAAGAGGGAAAGGAAATATATTCGGATCCTCGTTTTCCACGCCATGGCCACCCGATGAATAATGCTCCAGGACTTCTCCCAAAGTAAGGAAGCGACCGTCGTGCATGTATGGAGCAGTTAGCGCTACATTGCGCAAGCTCGGAACTTTAAATCGACCGTTATCGTAATACTTGCCCGTTACTCCGCCCAGGCCCTTATCTGCAAAGTCATCCAGTGTAGCAACTGTATCTATACCGTTATTCCGAAAACTATAGTCCGTAAAATTAACCCCACCGTGGCAATGAGAACAGCCGGGGTGGTCTGGGTTAGTGGGTTCCACGTAGAAAAGGTCCTTTCCTCTTTGTTCGCTGTCTGTGAGCCAGCCATCGTTTAAGTAGACTACCCGGTCAAAACGGGAATTACTACTGATCAGGGTACGCTCAAACTGAGCGATCGCCTTAACCGCCAACTCTTTGTTGATCTCTGAAGCTCGTTCAATACCGAAAGCTTCCCGGAATCTTAGGGGATATTGATCATGCCGTTGTAGCTTTCTAACTACATTATCCCAGTCTTCGTTGAGTTCTACCTCATCCATTACCGGGTGCAGTGCCTGATCTTCCAGGGAAGGTGATCGCCCATCCCAGAAAAAGCCATTCGGATTAAATGCGAGATTGATGAGCGGCATGGAACTCCGGGTAGTTTGCCTACCTTCTACTCCGGTACTAACAGCAATACCATCGGTAAAACCCCGATCCTGCAAATGACAACTGGCACAAGACATAGAGCTGTCCGACGAAATGATCGGATCATGGAACAACATGCGCCCCAAAGCCACTCCTTCCAGCGTCAGCGGGTTATCCGCCGGAAGAATGGGGGTTCCCATCCAATCCGGAATATCCAAAGTGTAGGCGGTCGGTGCATAATCTCCTCCGATGATATCGGTATCCGGGCAGTTGTCACAGGCGTTATCATCTTCCACTATGTCTTTTTTACACGCAACGCCAAGCAACAATATCCCCAGAAAAAGGAGTGATCGTATCAAATAATTCATGTGGTGACTCATACTTTAAAGATCCGCAAAGTGCTTTTGTGCATTTCCCTCCGTAAGTGCCTGTAAAAAATTGATCAGATCGGATTTGTCCTGTTCGGTAAAATCCAGTTTCCGGATATTCGGATGAACATTATCTCCGTGTTGACCGCCGCTGATGTAGTGATCCAGCACTTCGCTTAAGGTTTTGAAGCGGCCATCGTGCATATACGGAGCGGTTAGAGCTATATTTCGCAAACTGGGTGTACGGAACCTTCCCATATCACCGCTCCTTCCGGTGACTTTTCCCAAACCCGCATCGGCCAAAGCCGATGGGTCATAACTTTCGTCCAGACCGTTGTTGAAATACTCTAGTCCGCTGAAAAGCGGTTCTACATGACAGTGCCCGCATTCGGAGGTAGGCACTCCGTCGGCTATATCAAAAAATATGCGCCTGCCACGGTCTTCCGATTCCGTTAAGGTAATTAATCCGGCTTTATATTGATCGTATCGAGTATTGCCGCTGATCAGGGTACGAACGAACTGAGACAATGCCCTGGCAGTGAGCCCGGCGTCGATCTCTTCGGTCCGCTCGATGCCAAAAGCCTTTCGAAACAGCACCGGATATTCCGGATGGGTTTGCAACTGCTGTACCAACGCATCCCAGTTTTGCCCCATTTCGTTAGTATCTCTAACCGGGTGCAACATCAATTCTTCCAGAGTAGCTACCCTTCCATCCCAGAACAAGCCCGTTGTGTAGTAACCAACATTCAGCAAGCTAGGCGCATTGCGCCCTCCGGTACGACCTTCAATCCCCTGACTCAGGGCCAAACCATCGGTGAAAGCACGCGCCGGTTGGTGGCAGGTGGCACAACTCACTGAACTATCAACGGATAGCATCGGATCAAAAAACAACTTTCTCCCCAAGGTTACGCCCGCCTCCGTCAATTGATTATCTTCCGGGATATCCATGCGGACGAAGCGCGCGGGATCGGTCACGGCAACTGCTTTGGGCCGGTAACGGATATGTTTAAGGCTACCGGGTATCTGCTCGGCTTGTGTACAAGCTCCCATCAGCAACACCAACAACAGGTATCCATACGCGCTAGTTACCGATACTGATCGCATTTTCCCGCAATTGAGGGATGATAAAACTATATACTTCCGGGTTTGTGTGGTGATCTCTGGGTGTTTGCCGGAAATCGATATGTTCACCCGTCGACTCATTGTCCAGTGCTTTCAACAAATTCACGTTGATCACGACCGAAGTCGTATTGTTTTCCTGGATCTCGATCCGGTAAGGCAAACTCCTTTTTTCAAAAAGATCGTTGGCTCCCTGGTGATAGGTGATCTTTTCATCATCTTCACCAAATTGACCGTCACCATCCAGATCGGCGTTGCCTTCAATTTTAGTGAATATATAGCTGGAAGCTGCCTCCCAGTAGCTACTGATAGCGGCAAGCGGTTCGGATGGATCATAATCACTGGGTTGCGTAGCATTTAGCTCCGGCGATACGCCCAATCCAAATTGAATGCCGGAATAATTGCCTACTTCTATATCATTGAAGCGAAGTTTGAATCCTTCCAGCGCTTCACTTTCACTTTGAATATCACTAAAACTCACGGATTCCACCAGGCTCAGCATTTGCGGCTCCAATCCGGTATCATCGGAGATCAGTTCCAGATCGGAAAGAAAGAACTGGAACATTTGCCACTTGATCCTGGTGTTATCCAGATAGTCATAAGTACGGTCGAACATATAGAGCGGTTCTGCACCGAACGTGCCTTTAAATACCAGTTCCAGACTACCGGTGCGTACCTCTTCCTTTTCCTGGCAGGCTGTTATTGATAAAAGGAATAACAGAAGACCGGCCCCACTAATAAACCATTTTTTCATAGGTATTTTTTTTCTGTTGATAGTAGATAAAAGGAATAATAAGCGTGTGACAAAAAGTATAGCTTGAGAACGAAAACGCTCTACGTTCCCTTCATCTCATGAATTAACTAATAAAATAGATCACAACTTATCAGACAGGTGGTAAAGGAAGTAATTACAATGAGAACAAATAAGCAGGTTTATGGTTTATCCGTTTCAGGCTATGGGTTTTCAGTATGTCCGCATCTTGGAATGAAGGTGATCCTCTCGCATATTGCCGGAATTAACTATATGATTATCAATCCTTCAGATCAGAACCGCCTGAAGTTATTATTATTCAAAACTACCTTTCATCTGCACTTATTTCCAGGAAAGTAAATGAATTTGACAGACCGGCGACAATTTTATCCAGCAGTTCTGCTTCGCTATCCACCCGAATGTCACTGATCTGTTCAAACCACTTCGCGTAATTGACCTGCAAAGTGATCTCAAGATCAAGCCCCGGAGGCAAGGCAAAGCTTCCGGGAATCTCAAGCGAGATCTCCAGCGGTTGCTGTTCGGTGCCATATGACAGTAAAAGGGAGGAGGCGGTAGCGGCGGTGTCCCGCATCAGATCCATCCGGTTGGACAGATAGCGCTCATCGTTGAGATTGTACATGGAAGTATCCAGCAGGGAAAGCGGATGATTGGTGGGTAGTGATCCCGGCAGGATATCATCTGTTTCGACATCCAATCCTACCTGGAAACGAAGATGAGTAAAGGTGCCGTTACGCAGTAAAGTACCCACTTCCAAAGCAGTATTGAGAGCCGGATTAAGCAGTAAGTAGTCGTCTCGAATATAGACCTCTTCGTAGGTGCCGCTATCGGTAAGCTTTTGTACTTCCACCGAATCTGATGTATAGTGCAATGCTCCGGCATTCGCAACCAGTGCAACATCTTGTATATAGTAGGTGATCCGGTCAATTAAAAATGGCTGACCTTTTCCGTCGTGAAAACCGTCGCTAGCGTATCTGAATGTGAAGCTGGTATCCTGATCTTCCCAAACACTTACAAAACGCAGGGATAGCACCGGATATTCACAACAATCGGCACACTCCCGGTCCGTATCCAGGGCGTAGTTGACGGCATTAACATCCAGGCAGCCTTCTCTGGCTTCGTAGCAGGCGGGGCTCAATAATATGATCCCCAATAGCAGGATGGAAAGTGGAATTGCCGACCTGAATTTGGCCGACAGCATATAGGAGCTATTCTTTCTGTGATTTTTCAAAGTCTCTAACCAGTTTCTTCACAATCTGTTTCACCTGTGAGGTGAATTCTTTATTCAATATCCAGTTGTAATATTGCTTATCCCTCACCAGTACTTCAGCGGCGGCTTTGCCGTTGTATTTACCGAAGTTAAATACAATGGTACCGTCATGATCATACCGGAGTTTCTGGGTAGCATCTACAAAACGCATATCATTGGTAAATTCGTGTAGCGACTGTACATCCGGCACGATCGGAGCCTTGGTAATTAGTCCGTCACCGTCCACATGATCTACCCCATCGTAACGTTTTAACTGACCGAAGAAAACCTCAACTGTGGCTTCCACATCTGCCATAGCATCATGGGCGTCTTCCATATCCTTGTCACAGTAATACTTAAGGGCAGCCTTCAAAGTACGGGGTTCCATTTTATAAAAGATGCGCTGCACGTCGATCGTCCGGCGATTGTCAAGATTAAATTCCATGCCAACCCGGGAAAATTCTTCCATAAGTAAGGGTATATCGAAGCGATTGGAATTATAACCAGCCAGATCTGAGTCGCCAATAAACTCGTACAACTGCTGTGCTACCTGAGCAAATACCGGCTTGTTGGCCACATCTTTAGGCTGGATACCGTGCACGAGCATAGCTTCGATAGAGATCGGCACCCCTGGATTGATCAACATGGACAGGTTCTCCGGTTCCCGGCCATCAGCAAAAAATTTTTTGATGGCAATTTGCAAGATTCGGTCCCGTACCACATTCAGGCCGGTAGATTCAATATCGAAGAAGCAAAGATTCTTTTTAAGGGGTAATTCCATTGGTGTTATTCATTAAATAAGTCGTTCAGTCCGCTGGTGTATCTGGCTTCCATACTGCCGTCAGGGCGGCTAAAGATCAAATAGACTTCAATTTCCGGTAGCCTTTGCGCCAAAGATAGTGCTTTTTCCACACCCAGAACCATGCAGGAAGTGGCATATGCATCAGCGGCGATACAATTTTGGTGAAATACGGAAGCACTCAATAATTCGGTGCGTTCCGGGAAACCGGTTTTGGGATTGATGGTATGGCTGTACTTTACTCCATCTGCTTCGTACCAGTTGCGGTAATTACCGGAAGTTGCGATGGAGATGTTATTCAGGGGTACGGCAGTAAAGATGTCATTCAGTGCCGCCTCTTCTTCCGGGATATTGATACCTACCCGCCATAACTGGTCATCCGGTTTACGGCCTTTGGCCCGGGCTTCTCCTCCAATATCCACGAGATAACTTTCCAGACTTCTTGCCGATAGCAGCTGAGCTACCTGATCGATGCCGTATCCTTTGGCGCAAGCGCTGAAATCGAGCTGCACATCCGGATATGCCTTGATCAGCGAATCGCCCTTCAGTTCGACCAGATTCATGCCAACGTGCATCCTGATCTGTTCCACTTTTGCCGTATCCACCTGACTACCCTGCTTTTCTTCGGTATAACCGAATCCCCAGAAGTTGACCAGCGGCATGACGGTGGGATCAAAAGCACCATCGGTTTTTTCGTACACCTCACGGGCGAGGGTAAGATTAGCTCTAAGATGAGGAGCGTCACCCAGAACAATTCCCTTTTCAGAGGTATTGAAATTCGAGATCAGTGAATTGGGATCGTAGGTAGAAACCTCTCCGTTGACGGCAGCTAACATACTATCGATGGCTGCAGGCAGGGTCTCATCCCAGACTCCGACATAACTTACCTGATAGTAAGTCCCCATCGTCTGGCCGCGTATGGTCTGCACCTCTGCCGGAATATTCTGCGCACTACAAGACAACAACAGGATAAACAGACCGAGAAAACTGAAGTATTTCATAACCTATATATTTCGGTTCTATTCTTCTTTTCTCCAGATCGCGTCCAGGGAATAACGTCCGGGGCCACCGATGAGAATTGCAATAAATGGCATCAGAAAGAGAATACCGGCCTCCACCCGATTATACGGATCACCAAAGTGGACCAGAAAGACCACCGTCAGCATGGTAATGATCAACGGGATTACTGCCCAGCGGGTGAACAACCCCAGTACAATGAGCACTGAACAGAGAAATTCCGCAAATGTGGCCAGGATCAGAGAGGCCGTAGGCCCAATCCCGTATGGATCTCCAAATTCGATCTGAGCTCCGGAAAACAGGCGCATTAGTTTTCCCCAACCATGCCCGATGATCAAGGAACCACCGAAGGTAATGCGCAAAATAAGGAGCACTATATCGATTTGTTTTTCTTTACTTAACATTTGCATAATGATTGGTATTAGCCTTTCCTGATGCTTAAGAACGGTCTATCTTTTCCGGCTTATGCAGCAGTCCTTCACGTACAGCTTCCTCTTTTAATCCACGCAGCTGAACCGGAGACTGTTTCTTACGCAAGCGCATATTCAGGAATTCTACCAACAACGAAAACGCGATAGCAAAATACAGATAGCCCTTTGGCACTGATCCGATCTCCGCACCGGCAACAACCATGTGAGCCAGATGAGCACCTTCGGCGATCAGCATAAAACCGATAAGGATCAAAAAGGCAAGTCCCAGCATCTGTATGGTGGGGTGTTTATTCACAAATTCACCGACGGGTGTTGCGAAGAGCATCATGATCAGTACGGAGATGACCACCGCCACGATCATGATAATGAGCGCACCGGTCAGGCCACTGGTCATACCCACTGCCGTAAGTATGGAGTCAAAGGAAAAGACAATATTGATGATCGTGATCTGCACGATCACATTGGTCAGCGAAGCCTTGCCCTTCACCTTGACCTCTTCGTGATCATCTCCCTCCAGTTTATGGTGGATCTCGGTGGTACTTTTGTAAAGCAGGAATATACCACCGGCAATGAGGATCAGACTTTGGCCGGAAAAACCGGCGTGCATAAAACTGTTATCAATAGTGATCCAGGGCTCTTCCATGGCAACCAGCACGGATACACCGAAGAGCAGGATGATACGTAGTACCATGGCCAGGATCAAGCCTATATTGGTCGCCTTGGGACGCTCTTCCGGTGGTAGTTTGCCGGAAGCGATGGAAATAAAGATGATATTGTCAATACCCAGAACGATCTCCAGAAAAGTTAGCGTCAGGAGACTCATCCAAACGGAGGCGCTGCCAAAATCAGGCATGATAAAATCCATAGTACGATCAAGTGTTTTGTTGCTCCCGCAATGTTACGGATAATCCTACGCAAATACCTACCTTTGCCATCCCAAAAAAGAGACCTGAATTATGAAATACCGCCGACTCAGGCAGGATGAACTCGAACAACTGGAACAGGAATTCATTCATTTCCTGGTTGCCAACGGAGTTCCCGGACCGGATTGGGAAAAGATCAAAACCACCGATGCCGATAAGGCGGAAGATCTGATAGCCCTTTTCAGTGACATCATTTTCGATAAAACGCTGGAACAGATCCAATACCTGGAATTCAAATCACCGAAGGATATAAAAACCTTTCATTGCCAAGCAGATAAGATCATTCTCAATGGGCTGAAGATCGACGGAGAAACTACTCTGGATCTGACCATTACCCAGGATCCACAGGAAATGATGCGTCAGCTCGCTTCAAGCCCGGCCAAACTTCGGCTGTATACTGCTCAGAAAGAATATCATCCCAACCGCAAACAGGAATTGTTCAACATGATGGAAAGCGGTGCATTGATCTCGCGTGACGGTGCCCTATTCAAAACCCTGGAGGGGCTTAAGTGATCATTTTTGCTGGTAGAGCATTTTTCCAGCTGCTTCGTATTTGTCTCCTTTCACCCACATCGGCCGGATGTCACTATCGGCAATCAGGCGGGAGGTATAGGCAAAGGCCCGGCAGAATTTCAGAACGTAGTCGAAGTCCATACTGTCCGCCTCGTCCGTCACCTGATGATAGTACTGCATCAGTTCCCGGTCAAATTCCCGAAAGCCGGGGCTGAAAGTAAGGCAGGGTACACCTTTGCGGGCGAAAGAAACGTTATCCGAACGATCGAACAGGTTCTGCTCTCTGGCCGGTTCAGGGATCACTTCCAAGCCGAACGGATTCAAACCCATTTCCACCCATTTATCCGTGCCGGTCCGGTTCCATCCGATCAGGGCGACTCCATCTGTAATATTAAATCCGGCACCGTCGGTATTGATATTAAAGATGGTCTTCTCCAAAGGGATCAGAGGGTGGTCGGCGTAATACTGGCTACCCAACAAACCGATCTCCTCGGCGGTTACGGCCAGGATGATCACCGAGCGCTTAGGCGGATCTTTAGCCAGTGCTTCGGCTGCCGTCAGAAGTGCCACTACTCCCATGGCGTTATCGCGAGCGCCATTAAAAATACTATCCCGTGGGCCGTAGGCACCGCCGCCCTGCTTGCCGGTCCCGACGTGATCATAATGTGCGGTCAGGAGCATATATTCTTCTTTTAATTCGGGATCACTCCCTTCCAACACACCGATTACATTTTGGGAGGCCATGTTCTGGTTGTTGGAGGCACCGCTTGTAAACTCGGCCTGCACTGGATGGCCGGCCCTGAGATCAGCGATCGCCTTTTTATCCGCGCCCTGTATCCAGGCGTACAGCATTTCATCCTGATTAACCTCTCCCGGCTCAATGCGTTCCCGGCCGAAATAACGGCTGAAGAACTGCCAGGGATAAGACAGGGTATAGACTTCCACCAATGCGGCAGCACCTCTCTCTGCAGCTAACTTACGTTTGGTGCCCATCGCATTAAACACATCACTCGGGTCACTACTCTCCGGTTTGCCTGAAAGCACGATTACGACCTTTCCCTCCACGTTCAGTCCCTTATAATCATCCCGGCCGCTGGTCTCGTCCACCCAGCCATAACCGGCAAAAACGGCAATGGTCTCCAATGTTTTCTCCACTCCATCGAGCATGATCAGGTCTTTACCCTGCGTAAAGGTCAGATCTCCCAGCTTCAGACTACCGGTCTTAGGTGGGCGTTTGGCTACAAAAGGAATTTTCTGAAAATATTGATCTGCTCCCTCCGGTGAAGTATACCCCAACTCCTGTAAGCGGTCTGCGATATATTTTGCGGCAATATTGTTGCCTTCCGAACCGGTACGGCGACCTTTCAACTCGTCGGAAGCCAGGTAACGTAACTGGCTTTCCACCTGTGATCGATCAATAGCAAATTCCGGCAATCCGGCCGGCGACTGCTGTGCCCTTAAAGACATCAGTGTTACAAACAGGAAAGCAAATAAGAGCAGCTTTTTCATAAGGCGGCGACTGTGGTTTTGATAGATCATACACCATTTTTCCGGCCTGGAGCAAATAGGAAATTCTCTTTAGCCTAATAACAACATTATCAAATCAGGATCCTGCAACAGTGTCTGCCAGTCTTTTTGCGGCAGTGTAGCCAGATTGCGGGCCAGTCCGATGCGAAGATCGGCGGGGATGTCTTCCCAAAGCAACCAGCGCTTCATATTTTGCAAAATGACGACCGGTGTATCTCCTTTCCGATCGGCGGCAAAAGTAAAGAGGCGGTATGCTAACGTCGACAAGAGATCGACCCGTACGGGATTTTCCTGTATCAATGGGGATAATTGTTCCCGAAAATCGTCTTCGTTATGTGCCTCCAGTATTTTTTCAGGGTCGGGGATCTTGTGTAGGCTTTCCTGAGCGAAGGAAATGAAAGCAGCCACAGTTTCTTCATCCAGACAAGAATCACCCAGTATCTTTACCAGACCGATCTGTTTCACCAGATCTTTGATGGGGGCTATGGCATGAAAAAACTGTACCAGCGTGCGAGGTGTTGTTCGCTTCCCCTGCACCATCTCCGGGTAGGTCAAGACAAAATCGATACCTCGTGGGTCGATACCCTCGGCCTGCGCCCAACGGGCCCATTCCCGGGCATCAAAGGTAAGCGTAATGTGCATCATACGCGTCAGCATGGCATCGTCCAAGGGAGTGACAGAGTAATCTCCTCCGTCCGGATTGGCGGTCAATATGATCTGCCAGCCCTTCGGTAGTCGCCAGCTCACCAGCTCGTAGTTCTGAAGCAATTGCATAATACCGCGCAGAATGCGATCGTCCGCCCGGTTTACGTCATCGATAAGTAGAATACCTGCCTGCTCTTTTCTCGGCACCCAATCCGGAGCCCGAAAGACCGTCTGGTCACCGTCAATAGCCGGCATACCGAGCAGATCCCCCATTTCTTCAAACTGAGCCGGTGCGATATAAGCAAATCCGTATCCCTTTCTCTTCGCCAGATCTCTGACGATCTCCGTTTTTCCAATGCCATGCAATCCCCAGATACAAACGGGAGTCTGCAACTTCCCTTCGCCTGCTACCCGGGCGTTGATATCGTACATGTATTCCAAAAACTCGATCAGTGCGCCGGCCTTTACTTTTGTGCCGTAGTAAGTATAATCGTATGCGGTCATCGGTAATTTTATTATCAGTCCTATATCCAAACATCCTACAATCTATAAATCCAAACTTCCTGCCTTTTATTTCCCTCCAGGCACCAGTCGTACTACCCGTCCCGGCAGTCGTTGCCAGATGCGGCTGTCCGAACGAATGCCGTCCTTGGAGATCAGCCAAAGCATTGGCATACGGGGAGCGGCTTCCGGTATCGGGCCGAAACCATCAGTTAGATAGATAAGCCCATCCACTCCTTCTTCATTGGCCAGCAGAATAGCCGGATCAAAGGCGGTGCTTCCCCGGCCGGCCACCTCCATCACTTTTTGTCCACGGTACCAATACCGGTTGCGTATCTGATCATCAATTTCCACTACCAGCAGTTCTGCACCGGCGTGCCAAAGTTGGTGAATTTCGCGGAAAAATTCCGCCAGTATGATCGCCGGCAGGCTCCCGGAAGTATCCAGGGCTACCATCAGTCGCTGGTTGCGTTTGATCTTAATGCCCGGAACCGTACCATAACGTTTGGAGGGACGTCTAATGGTATCCTTGAGTGCCATTCTGCGGCTATTGGTCGCAAAGATGCGCAATGCCCGTTTCCAGTCCATCACCGGGTTAGCCGGAGTCAGGCTGCGCCGGATCAATTCCCGTAGTGCCTCCTCCAGACGATAGAAAGCACCCTGCGCTTCCTTGGTAATCAGGTCGTTCAGTTGGTGTTGCCAGGCAGCAGCTTGTGCTATCTTCTGCTCATCGGGCAGCTCCGTTAAAGCATCCGACCAGTATGCATGCCGCATTTGAGCGGGATGATCCCGACTCATCCATTGCCGGACCGTTTCCCGGTCTGCTTCACTTTCTTTACCGGTTTGGGCAAGCAGAGTTTCCAGCTGCCGATAATAATATCCCAGGCTTCGGTGCGGTTCCAGGCGAATACCAGATAAGTGTTCCGGCAGGAGCTGACCTTCGCGTAGCTGTTCTTTGGTCAGATACTGATTGACTACCAGATCGGCAGCGATAGCGTAAAGTGCCGCATCACGAAATTCCGTATTCCGAAAAGGATGCATCATTGCGAGGTGCAATAGTTCGTGTTTGATGGCTCCAAATCGCTGCCGATCGGTGAGTTTACGTTCCGACCAGAATTCCGGATTCATTGCAAGCGTGATCGTTCCGCCTGCATCCAGGATCAAACCGGTATCCGGCACATCATCCCGTTCTCCCCGCATGAGCTTGGCAGCCAGATGTCCGAAAAATGGCTCTTCGAGGAGAATATTCACCAGTATCGTGGTAAGGTCAGGAATCATTCCGTTTGCATGTAATTTTTGAGTCATCAGCGTTCGCCGTACTCATCCTTATACAACGTCTTCAGAAAAAAAACGATCATCAAAAGTAAAATAAATCCAAAAGGCAGGGCCACGATGATCAATAAATTGCTCATCGATCGAAGCAGGGCATCACCACCTACCCAGATGGCTACAGCGGTCACAAGCGGCAAGGTGACGCCCCAACTGACCTTATGCTGCCAACCAGGCACCTGTTTGCCGCCGCCGGTCATCATGCTGACCACATAAATGGCTGAATCCAAAGACGTGATCAAAAAGGTGGATAATAGAAAGATCGTCAGTAGGTTGTTAAAATTGGAGAGTGGAAATTGAGTGTAAAACAGATAGGTCGCTTTAAATATATCCGTCAGATCTGCATGATGTGCCTCCGGCAAGGTGCTGATCAGATCAAAAGTCAAGGTGCCGAAAACGGAAAACCATAAAAAAGTGCCCAAAGAAGGTACGATCAGTACTCCCAGTACGAATGACCGGATGGTCCGTCCGCGGGATATACGTGCAATAAACAAGCCCGTGAACGGCGCCCAGGCCAACCAGAAAGCCCAGTAGAAGATCGTCCAGTCGGCAGTAAAAGCAGGGTTTTTACCGTAAGCGCCCCAGGCCAGACTCATGGGAACGAAATCCCGTATATAGTACCATATGCTTTTACCGAAATTGACAAAAAGCTCAATAAAAGAATTATGAAAAAGGAAAAACAGTAAGAGTAGAACGGCCCCTCCCATATTAATCTGAGAGATCAGCTTGATCCCTTTTTCTAATCCAGACCAGGCTGAAATGAAAGCAGCAATACCCAGCCCCAGCCCTACCAGCATGATCCCCCAAACCGGAAGCCGGATACCCAGCCACTGACCAAGCCCCTCGGCAATTTGACCGCTACCAAGACCAACGGAGGCCACCAGGCCAAACACCGTGGCCAGGATGGCCAGCAAATCGAGTCCTCCATACCAGTTGATCTTCCGGGTAACACCTGCATTGGAAATCAACTGACTCGGCAGAGCCGCCTTATTTTTGCGAAATAAGAAATAGGCAGCGATCAAGCCAAAAGAAGCATAAAAACCCCAGGCCGTAAAACCCCAGTGAAAGTGGGCGTATTGCAGCGACAGCAGTTGCCTTTCGGCAGGCTCAACAACGTCAGTTACCGGTGGATACAAATAGTAGTAAGCCGGCTCCTGTACCGCCCTTTGCAGCAGCCCGGCTCCCATGCCCGCACTATACAACATGGCCAGCCAGGACCAAAACCCAAAGGCCGGCCGTTCATCCGCATTTCCCAACCGGATCTTGCCCCAGGGCGATACCGCCAGCACCAGGCAGAACAATACCAGGATCAGGCCCAACCATAAATAGAATCCATGAAAAACACTCAGGAGTTTGGTAGTGATCTGACCGGTTAGCTCAAAGACCTCTGTGGGCCAGAGCAATCCGGGTATCACAAAGATCAGGCAGACCAGCAGCGCACCGATCAATCTAAAGCTGGAATGATTTGCTGACATGTATATGTATTGTGAGCACGAACCGGTCAGGGCAGATTAAATATATACAAAATCTGGTCAACTACCGGAAGTAGAAACGGATGAAGGTACTCTAAGCCGCGTATCTACCCAATTGATATGCTCAACCGGTTGATGGCGAATATGGCGGAAAAGAACTTCAGCAGCCATGGTTCCCACATCTTTTCCGGAGTGCTGCATAAAGGGAATGGGAGGCTGCCAGAAATTAGGCACTAACCCATTACTGATAGCCGCAACCGTGATGTCTTCAGGGATATGGAGGCCCAATGATAGGCAGGCCTGCATGATGCCTACCAGTAGTTGGTCACTCATGGAAAAGATCGCATCCGGCCGATCCGGCAGTTGCAGGATCTTGATCATTTTTTCCTGAGCCACTTCCGATGAATTTGCGTGAAATATCCATTCCTCCCGCAAAGGCA
Organism: Lewinella sp.; assembly: GCA_020436695.1. Classification (GTDB taxonomy): domain Bacteria; phylum Bacteroidota; class Bacteroidia; order Chitinophagales; family Saprospiraceae; genus Flavilitoribacter. The sequence goes on from JAGQXH010000126.1 coordinate 13,942, forward strand.
GATTCAGGCGCTGCAAAGCCTGTTCGTACCCTTCACGGCGACGGCTGGAAATGGAAAGATGCGGATCATCAAAAGCACCGCAGATCCTGTGTCTTCCCTGGCTGTAGAGATATTCTACCACTTTGCCGGCCACTTCCTGATCATTGATACAAACCAAAGGATAATCAGGACGATCAACAATACGGTCAAACAGGACCACGGGAACGCCACTCTCGGTGAGTTCCCGAAAATGACTCAGGTCTTCGGATTCGGCGGAAACAGATACGAGCAGCCCTTCCACTCCCAGGCGGTCACAGATCTGTGTGTTCTCTCTTTCTCCCTTCAGGGTATTATTGGAATGTAATACCAATAGATTGTATCCTTCCTGCCGTACTTTCTCCTCAATAGCCTGAATAACTGCGGGGAAGAAATACATGTTCATATCCGGAATGATCAGGCCGATCAAACGGCTTTTGCGGCTTCTAAAAGAAATGGCCTGCAGATTTGGGCGATATCCCAGTTCCTCCGCTACCTGCTTAACCCGGTCTATTGTCTCCTGACTGATATCCGGATGATCCTTAAG
>JAGQXH010000127.1 GCA_020436695.1 Lewinella sp.
CGGCCATCCTATTGCTTACCTGGAGTTACCGCTGGCCTTTCTGTTTTTGCTGCTGCTTAACCTGATCTATTTCTTGTTGTACTTCCGAAAACATCAATTGGCACTGGCCCGTCTGATGAATGTGCCTGCTATTCCGGATCAATTCATTGTGAATAGCGGAGCAAAGGCCATTCCGGTTCCGGTCGAAGAAGTGGCTTATTTTATCAAATTGGAACGAACGACCTTTCTGCTCACTTCCGGAGGAGAGCAGTACGTATATGACCTTCCCCTGGAGCGGATCATTGATCAATTGGATCAGCAGCGATTTTTTCAATTGAATCGACAATTGATCGCACATCGCAATAGTATTTTGTCTTACACCGCTACGGCTACCCGCAAGCTATACATCGAGCTCGAACCATCTCCCGCACGGACCATCTATGTCTCCAAAGCCCGGGTGGGAGATTTCACCCGCTGGCTGGCCAGTGCATAGGCTGTCCGTTTCAGTGTTCAATTTGCCCGCTTTGGGTTTTCCACCGCTTTTCAGCTTGTTTTTCCTGTCCGGCTGACCGTAATCTTGCAGAAAACCAGAACCAATGAAATGGAAGCTTATTCTTTTAGTAGTTAGTTTATGTTGTAGTTATCAGGGCGTAGCACAGCCGGAAGGTGGTCGATACCGGATCAGCATTTTTAATGAATCAACGAGTATCCCGTTTACGCATTTTTTGAATAGCCCGATCCATCCGGGTATTCAGGTCGGACGGGAATTCGCCTGGAAGGAAGGCCCACATACCCGGCTTTATCCCGGCGTATCCATTGGGTATCTTTTTCACCGCGATCTTTATCAGGCCGTTTATGTTGCCTTTGAACTGGGATTTGATGTGAAGACTGATTTCGGTCTGAATCTGAAAAGCGCATTGGGTCTGGGGTATCTCCATTCTTTTGCCACCGGACGTGAGTATCAACTGGAAGACGGCATGTACGTCAAAGGGCGCGACCAGGGTAATGCAAGACTGATGCCTTCTATTTCCGTAGGATTAGGGTATCGGCTCCGGCCGAATGATCCTGCATCCAGTGAAATCTTTGTGCAATACCAATCCTGGGTGGAATTTCCCTATTCACCCGGCTTTATACCATTGATGACGCATACTAATCTGCATCTCGGATTTAGCTTTCATCCTTAAAAAATCATCATGACTTTTAAAAAACTATGGGCACCCTTAGTATTGGTGCTGATCTGTTCTTGTACACCACCCGACATTACGGATCCTCTGGTGTATGCCTGTGATCCGGAGATTACCTTATCCAACCCGGAATACCCCGGTCATGAACAATTGCAATTGTTGTTAAACGAGCGGGTACGCAAAGGGGTACCGGGGATGATGCTGACGGTCAAGGGGCCGGAAGGGGAATGGTCGGGGGCCGCAGGTAAGGCCGATCTGGAAATTGAACGAGATCTGGAAGCCTGCCAGATCACCCGGGTGGGAAGCACCGTTAAAACCTTTACTGCGGTAAGCGTTTTACTGCTGCAGGAAGATGGGAAGCTTGATCTGGATGATCCGGTTAGCCATTATCTGCCAGCGGAAGAGCTGAAAGGATTGAGAAATGCGGAGCAGGCAACGGTCCGGCAGTTGTTGCAACATTCCAGTGGTATCTACAACTACATTGTAAATCTGGAGTTCCAGACCGCTTCGCTGAATGATCTGACCAGGGTCTGGCAACCGGAAGAATTGCTGCAATACGCACGTGATAAACCGGCCAACTTCCCCCCGGGCACCGATGTCGCTTATTCCAATACAAACTATGTCTTGTTGGGTATGATCATTGAACAGGTAAGTGGACAACCGTTTTACGAATTCTTTGAGGAGCGATTATTCCTTCCCTTCGGGCTTAAATTCACTCAATTTGCGGCAATTGACCCGGTGCCGGAAAACATTGTGCACGGCTATGTCGACCTGTACAGCAAGCTGAATGTGATCGATGCTACGCAATACAGCGGTTGGGACTACTTCACTGCCGACGGAGGGTTGATCTCGAATGCCTTTGATCTGGCTACTTTTTTGCAGGCTTTATTCGAGGGAAAGATCCTGCAGGCCTCCTCCCTGGAAGAAATGATGCAATGGCAATTGCCGAAGGATTCATCTGATGATCTATACGATACAGCCTTTGGCCTGGGAATATTTAGGATGAATACGCCCTATGGCCCGGCCTACATGCACAGCGGAGATGCCATCGGTTACTATGCCGCCATGTTCTATTTTCCATCACAACAGCTGGCCGTTAGCTGGGCGGTGAACGGAAACTACGGTAAGATCGATCAGTTTACGCAGACAGCCGAAGCTATGGATCACTTATTCAAGCACATACTGTAAGGCCGGCTTTCTACTGGTGAGGAATTATTTTTAAAATAATTTGATAATGGGTGATCCGGCCGGTCCACTCTTCCACAAATGGTGTGATTATAATGGTTGAAAGCAACAGAGTGATTAACTTGGCGGCAAAGTAGTTAGCCATGAATAAATTGATACTGGGCGTTTTGGCCGTATTATTGTTTCAGGCCTGCTCCCCGGAACCCGAAGTATACTTATTCTCCTATTTTCAGGGGAATGGTGAGGACGGCCTGCACCTGGCCTACAGTGAAGACGCATTGCACTGGACGCCATTAAAGAACAACGAGTCTTTTCTGACGCCGACTGCCGGTGGAGATAAGCTGATGCGTGATCCTTGCATCATTAAGGGCGGCGACGGCAAATTTTACATGGTGTGGACGGTGAGCTGGAATGAAAAAGGGATCGGATATGCCAGTTCCGAAGACCTCATTCACTGGTCGGAGCAACGCTATCTGCCGGTGATGGAGCATGAACCGGAAGCACGTAATTGCTGGGCGCCGGAATTATTCTTTGACGAAGCCGATGCACTGTACATGATCTACTGGGCCACCACCATCCCCGGCCGTTTTCCGGAAACAGACTCTACCGGCGATAATGGCTACAACCATCGTATGTATTACACTACGACGAAAGATTTTGTTACCTTCAGCGACACGAAATTACTCTACGACGACGGTTTTAATGTGATCGATGCCACTATCCAGAAGGTTGACGGAAAATATGTAATGTTCATGAAAAATGAGATCAAACAGCCGGTGGCCGAAAAGAACATCCGCATGGCTACGAGCAACCAACTGACCGGGCCGTATACTTCGGCTTCTGCCCCGATCACCGACAACTGGGTAGAAGGCCCGACCGCCATCGAGACTGATCAGGGGTGGGTGGTTTATTTTGACCGCTACACTAAACATGTGATGGGGGCAGTGCGATCCACTGATCTACAGGACTGGCAGGACATTTCCGATCAGCTTCAATTCCCGGAAGGCACGCGGCATGGTACCGTTTTCAAGGTGAACCAAAGTGTATTGGACGAATTGTTGAAGCAATAAAAGGATAAAAAAAACTGGATGGTACTGACATAAGGTTGTCAGTGAAACCACCGTTCTTTGTATGGAGATCACCCGACAAATTTTCGATTATGCACAGCACAAATTATTACAATACTCTGATCGAGATCGCCGAAGATTGCCCCGTGGATGCCGGACAGGAACCACCGTTGAGGGGCGACAAAAAATCAGTGGCCAATCTGCAATATGAGATCCTGACGGAAGGTCCCTATAAGTACACCTCTGATGACATTCTTTTCAGGGTGCACGCCATTAGAAACGATATCCCTGAGAGTGACTGGCCCCAAGAGCGGGAAAAATTCTTTTCCAAAGGACAGCCCTGCTTTCGGGCTTCCCCGCTCACCAAACGCTACGGATGGGGCATTCATAGCAATGAGGAAGGTAAGGTAGCTCTATATGGAGCTGAAACGGAAGGCTATGAAGTCTTGCAGCAGGTAGCTACCATTGACAAGAAAAAGGCCATGCGTTCCAGCAGGAAATGATGATAAGCTCACCATTTATCTGTCCGGAAAGAAGAGGCCGGCAAACCCGCATTATTGAATAAAGTCGCCTCCGGGCAATTCTCCCAGGCATATCGCACGGCCAGCGGATGAGCAATATCGTCCGACCACACCGTCAGGGTTTTATCCCGGTTGACCTTCGTTGAGGCCGGCCGGAAAACCTGATCTTCTCCGGCAATAGTGAAGCCGGATAGTTCACGTCCGAAACCGGACAGACCGTTTGGAGCCATATCGAAAGAAAGTTTGATCTTGTTGTCTTCAATCACTTCCATGGAACGGTATACCGGTCCGCTGTAACTCAGTCCCTCCATGCCGTAGGTTTTGACCAGCGCAATATAGGCCAGCCGGTCACCCACTGTTTTTTTGTCGCCCGGATGGATGCCGACGCAATTGCCGATATCCAGCGTCACGGCCATGCCGGAGTTCTCCAAAAGGTCGACGGTAGCCAGCTGGGCTTCCCGCTGCCAGGCGGTGGGACTGTTCGGCTGGTAATTATAGGGGGCGATCTGTACGAAATAAAAAGGGAAGTTGCCCTGATCCCATTGTTTGCGCCAGGCAGTGACCATATCGGTGATGAGCTGTGGATATTGTTGATACCGACCAATATTGCTTTCGCCCTGGTACCAGATGGCTCCCTGCATGCTGTAGCCGATGAGGGGATGCAGCATACCGTTGTAGAGTAGGGAAGGGGCCTGGAAAACGACCTGTTCCGGAATCTCCGTTGGAATGGTAAGATCTGGTAAAAGCTGACGCAAAGTGGCGGCATCGGTCCAGGCTTCCGCTGATGATCCGCCCCAGGAGGAATGCAGCAGGCCAATAGGTATGTGCAGGGCTTCCTGCAATTTTCTGGCAAAGTAGTAGGCTGTGGCGCTAAATTCCCCGACCGTGGCCGGACCGCCTACCAGCCATTCCCCTTCACCATCCTCCAGCGGTTCTACGCTGACCTTATGAGGTACGTGGAACAACCTGATCTGATCGTTCCCCGGATTCAATTTGGCCTCATTACTACCGAAAACCGGCTGATTGCCGTAGCCTTTCATGGGCATTTCCATATTGGACTGGCCGGAACACAACCATACCTCACCGATAAGGATATCCTGAAGGTTCACTGTACTGCTGCCCTGGATGGTCAGCTCATACGGGCCACCGGCATCCGGGGTGCTTATTTTGATCCTCCAGTTGCCATTCTTATCGCTTGTGCCCTGGCTTTCTTCGCCCCAACTACCACTGATGCGAATGGTCTGGCCGGCATTATCCGATCCCCAGATCAGGGCTTCCGTGTTTCTCTGAAGTACCATATGATCGGCGAATACGGTGGCTGTTTTGGTCTCAGCCGGTAAGGTACAGGCATAAAAGAATAACAAAAAGAACAGGGCAAAAGATGGAAGGTGTCGATACACGATGTTTGGTATTAATGGTTGTAAAGAATATTTGTAATTGTAGCTTAAGATTATAATGCTGTTAATTAAGTTGGGCAATAGTGCCAATGTTCCATTGCTTCATTGTTTCACAGAGATGAAAGTGATGAAATGAAGCGCAGCGACCTCCTGCATCCGAAGGCTCGAGACAGTGGGAAGATATAGGAGCCTTCATTTTCTCGAAACCCGGGCAGATACCTTAGATTTTTAGGACTGACATGATTAACTGACAACTGACAACTGGGAAACTGACAACTTGAATTATGATTAACCTTTTAATTACTTCACCAATCTCTGATTCACAACCGGCTGCAGGGTAACCGGACCCATCAGCCCGGAAGCCTGCAAAGGCAGATCACGCCAGGGGCGTGAAAAGCGCTCATCTTTGGTTTCAGTCCGGCTTTTGTCAATATTGGCATTCGGCTCCCGCATATAACCTAAATTGCTGCTGGTGCGTTGCTCGGCCAGCGGTTTGTCTGCTTCTCCGACAAGCTGATTCTGCCAGGTATTGGCTACATCGATCACCAAATAATTACGACCCTTTCGGATCAGCTCCTCCAGTTCAAACCGATAAGGTGGGAATACCCGGGTACCCACTTCTACGCCATTGAGATACACCCGCGCTACTTCACCCACGTGGCCCAGATCCAGGACATACTTTTCCGCCGGATCATTCACCGTGAAAGACGTTCTGTAAGTAGCCGTACCACTAAAAATAGCTAGTTCTTTATCCGGATGCTGTGTCCAGTCGATCAGATTATCGAAAGTTTGGAGTGGGGTAAAACCCCATCCGTGTGGAAAGCGCACATCCCAGGGGCCTTCGATCTTCAAGGGAGCTTGCTGTTTCTGTTCCCGGATCGTTTCGGTGGATCCACCGGCAAAGGTGAGTTCATAACTTGCGTTGCTGTTAGCGGTGAAGTTAATCTTGCCGCGGTCATCATAGACCAAAGAAAGATCGAGTGCTCGATTGGATGGGAAAACCGATCTCCCATCGCGGGTTACGGATACCACCTGGGGTGGGTAGTCTGCCGGCTTCGGCATAAAAACGATAAAGGTGGATGCTAATGCACTCAATTGCAGCGATAGTTGTGTTCGGTCGTTCTGTTCGGCATAAAGGGCCAGCGGACTGATCTCTCCTGTAGCCGGATCAAATTGATAGGGCTGTTTGTTTCGTATGCGGAAGTCTGCCAGTACGTTTAACTCAGTGGAATCCGTATTCCGGATAAAATAAATATCTTCATTTTCGGTGGCCCGGTGAATATAGTCGAGCCGGGCCGATATACTTGCGTCGTAGACGAAGTCCGGTAGAATACCCATATCTCTGAGGATCATTCGTTCATTCTTACCCCGGATGATCTTTCCTTTGCCGTAAGGCCTTGTTATCGGTTGTTTATTGTTTCCCCAGATCTTCTTTACCAGCTGATGTACTATTTTTTCCTGCTCTTTGTAATCTTTTAAGCCAGGTATCCGTGTGGGGGGATTGCCCAGTATCACCGCTCCCTGTTGCAACAGACTTTCGATCTTTTGTAAAACTTCCAGGCTCATTTCCGGATCATCGGGCAGCACGAGCAAGCGGTACTTCATGCCCGAAGGCAATTGCAAACTGCCATCCTCACTAACGGTACTTTGCAGCAATACCTCCTTGTTGAGATCATCGTAATCGAAGCCGGCTCCCAGACTCTGCCGGATGAATTTGGAGCCGGAGGCAAATTTCGGTATCTGTTCGCCGTAATAATAGGCCACATCCGCCACAAAGTCGCCGGCCTGTAACAAGGCACTCGTGCGGGCCAGATAGCTATGAAAAGGTTTGGACATGCCCCACCAGGTGAGCTTCGGAGAAATATGAGCACCGGCCTGATAGCTCCAACCCGGCACACCGGCCTCTTTGGGGCTGTGCGGCATGGTATGGTAGACCACCCGCGTCATACCCTGACAGAAGGCCCGGTCGGCGATCTTTTTGAGTTGGAACGGACTTTCACGCCAATGCTTGCGGTGACTGGTAAAGGATTCCATCTCCACGATCTTGTGTCCGTAAATGTGGGCAGCACTGGCAATATTACGCACTACCTGCAGGAGATCATTCCCGTTCTCATCGTGATATTCCGAGTTCTGGTTCCAGAATTCTCCGCGCATGATGTCCACGGCGCCCAGTGCTTTGAGATCCTCAGTAGGTACGTAATGTAGGGGCGGTCCGGGGCCACCTGATTCGGAGGCTAGCAGTAAACCATTCCGATGACAGATATCCCGGGCCTGACGGTAGTGATTGTTGACAAACATTTCGGAAACCGTCGAGCGGTAATCGTGCAAAAAACGATTCGAAGTGGCCTTATCCACCACCTGCTGACCGGCCAGTACCGGCAGGTAGGCATCCAGTTGGTATCCATGCTGGGCAAGGAATTCCTCCTTTAGTTCCGGGCTCCAGATGATATAGTCTTCCGCTTCAAAACTACACAGGTACAGGCGTTCCAGGGGGCTATCCTCCAGGTTGCCCAGTCGTTCCTGCAACTTTCCGATCACGTGTTCAAAGTGATGCTTGGTGGCTTTTTTTGAATAGTGATCCATGATGAAGCCTTCGGAATTATCGCTGCGCATCCACATTTTTTGTCCCAACGGACTGACCACGGCACGGACCAATACCCATTTGCCGGCAGGGAGTTCCACACGGGCCTGCTTCCCGGCGATTAATGCCGGATCGAAATAAATGATAGCTCCCGGATCGCGGATCACGGGATCGCGCGTAAGCGGGAAGGCAACCAATCCTACATCCTGATAAAATTCCGGGAATCCGTCCGGGCCGGTCTGCGGAAATAATTCAAACGTTCCATAAGGTTTCTTAAAAGTCGTAGGGATCTCCGGAAACCCGATCTCCGTCAGGTTGACGGGCCCCTGAATAGTATCTTTCCAAAACAGGAGTTGCATGATCATCTCATCCGGTTCAGTCCAGCGGCCACCGGCATTCCAGCCGTTGGAAACGGAGAAGCCCATCTTAAGATCCAGTTTGGCCGCTTCCTGCATGGCGAAGGCGACACCATCCAGCATCTCTTCCTCGAGAAAGGGATTGCCCGCCGGAATAATGCCCAAGGGATCGGCAATGCCCATGTCGAAGATATCCACTCCACCCAGTCCCATTTCCTTAAAGGCTTTCAATTCTTCTTTGATCCGGGTATAATCAAAATTGCCGTGACCCCAGATCCAGTAACCACGGGGCTTAGCCGCTTCGGGTGGGTTTTGGAATAGGTCCTGTAGGTGGGGGCTTTGTGCCTCTGTCCGGTTGTAGCCGGTGAACAGGAGTGTAGTGAGTAAGCAGGTGGATACTATTCTGGTCAGTGGGTTCATGCGGTGGATTTTTTGACTTTGGTACTTAAAAGAAACAGACCAAGGAAGGTAAGCAAGCCGTTGATCACAATGGTCTCGTAATTGAAGGCATAGCCAAACCAGCGACTGGAATTTACGGTGATAATGTAGGCCATTACCGGAGCGAGCAGACAAATGATGACGGCCCAGCGGTCGCGAACGCTACGTCGGCTCGACACGCCAAAGAGGAACAGTCCCAGCAACGGGCCGTAGGCATAGCCGGAGATCTTGATGAAGGCACTTACCACACTTTGGTCATTAAGGTAGCGAAACGCCAGGATGAAGAGAAAAATGAGCAGGCTGAACCCCAAATGCACTAATTTACGGACCTGTGGATTGTCTTCCCGGTCCTGCTGGTAGCCGAGAAAATCTACACAAAAGGCCGTCGTTAAGCCGGTCAGCGAGGAATCGGCGGAAGAATAGGCTGCCGCCGCAATACCGATGATGAAGGTGAATGCCGCCAAACTGCCCAGTTCAGTACTTGCCAGGAAAGGATACAATTGGTCGCTGGCTTCCGGCAGTTCGATCTGTTTGCTCTGGGCGTAAAAGACCAGCGCCGCACCTAAAAAGAGAAACAGCAGGTTCACAAATAGCAATACAAAACTCAAAGTAAATACGTTTTTCTGGGCGTCCCGGACATTGGCGCAGGCCAGATGTTTTTGCATGATGGCCTGGTCCAGTCCGTTGTTAACAAAAGTGAGCAGCATGCCGGTCAGGATCAGTTTGACAGCGTTGTTTGGGCTGTTCCAGTCCCAATCGAACATTTGAGTATAACCGCTTTCACTCACCTGTTGATGCAGTTCCCCCAGTGACAGCCCCAGCGAGTGAGCGATTACCCAAATGGTCACTATTGCAGCCAGCAGTAAAAAAGTAGTTTGCAATACATCCGTAAAAATGATAGTCTGAATCCCACCCTTATGGGTATAAAGCCAAATGAGGATGATTGTCAGAAAAACCGTTAGTGCGAAGGGAATGCCCAACTGATCGAATACGATCAGTTGCAGAACATACGCCATCAGGTAGAGGCGGAATGAGGCTCCCAGCATATGAGCCAGGAGAAAAAAGGCTGCGCCCGTCTTATGGGTGAGCTTTCCAAAACGTCCCTCCAGGTAAGAATAGATGGAAACGACCCGCCATTTGAAGAAAAGCGGGAGCAGTATAAGGGCCATGAGTGCCAGGCCCAACGCATAGCCGATCACCAACTGAAAGTAGGTGAAGCCGGTATTTTGTACTTCACCGGGCACAGAGATAAAAGTGATGCCGGAGATGCTTACGCCGATCATGCCGTATGACACAAGCAGCCAGGGTGCGCGCCGTCCGGCCAGGTAAAAAGCATCCGCATCTGCCCGGCGGGAACTGAAGTAAGACACCAGATACAGCAAAAAGATATACCCGGCAATAACGGCAATTGTGGTGTAGGGACTCATGCTTTGGTATCGATAATGACGGATTCTATTCCGAGAAAATCTCCGATGGTCTTAATGGTTTTGGCCCGGTGGCCGATGCCCAGCGCAAAATGATGGGTGGGGCCCTCTGCGAACCAGCGTTGCAGAAAAGTGCGAATATCGGGTTCGAAAAAACCACGGGTATTGGTATTCCCGGTAGCCGGGATAGCTCCTTTGCGGGATTCGCCCTCAGCGATGACGAACATGAATTTTCCATCGGCTTTTTGCGTCACGCTCAACATCGTGATGGGGCCGGCTTTAAGCTGAAATTCCACACTGGCCCCGGAGCCCGGTTTGCCGTGGTATTTCTTCAGACTGCGCAGTACGGGTTTCCCTTCGGCAATGCGCAGGTGATGGGGCCCATCATGCCCCACCAGGACAAAACCTTCCCGGAAATCGACCGGATGGAATTCAGCAAAACTACCGCCCATATCCAGCCGGTCCATGATGAGCATGCCGATGCAGGTCTTGAGGTCCATTTCTCCGCACATGGGAAAACCCCGGCCCGTCAGGATGGAGTTGCCGACGATCAGGTTGGTGACCACTTTCCGCATTTCCGAACCTTCTTCGGCTTCGTAATAATAGGCCAGACCGTCCAGTTTTTTATCGGCTATGAATTGCTGTAGCGCCGTGCCGACCCTGGCGGCTGTCTCCAGGTCAGCTTCCGTCAGTTTTTGGGTGATGGGGTCTACCTTGGGGTCGGGCGTATCAAAATAGCTCAGGATCTCCTCTTTCTGTTGGGCCACCTTTTCGGACGGAGCTTCGCGGTATCGACGGAAGATATCTTCCACCTCCGTCTGTACGATATGACAGCCGAAAGTAGCCGTAAGCAGGGTAGAATCGGTGTGCATATCCAGCATGGCTTCCAGCACGTGCCCCATTTGACCGATACGAGCGGTTTTCAAGCTGTGCAGTACTTTGGCGATCTGACAGAATTCTACGATCTCAGCCTCAGCGGCAGTATCATTATGTAAAGTGCCGATGATCATGGGAGGAATGGGACGTCCCATCCGCATGGCGACGCAGGCAAATTCCGGTAGCGCGCAAATGTCATCGTTCAGCAATTGTAGATGGGTAGTCGCTTTGGCATAATCAAGCGCCGGATCGGGTTGTAAGGCGACCAGGACGATGGGTATCCGCGTAGCCTGAAAAATGCAGGCCACCGTACTGGAAGTAGCGTAGGTCACCATATCGATGAACAGCAGGTCCGGGGCGGAAGTCTTTATTTTTTGCAGGATGTCGTAAGCGGTCTCGGCGGTGTCGGAGATACCCAGATCGATGATCTCCACGCCGGTACGTCGCACCTTATCAGTAAAAATGGCTAGTTTTTCCTGCATTTGATCCAGCAGTCCGGGGAACTGCGGCCAGTAAGCGGCGTGTCCGACGCCCATAATGCCTACTCTGGCGTAAAGTGGTTTGATCCTTTCCAGGTGTGGAGAAAGTTCGCTTGGATCCGATAGGGTCACGATCTAGGTTTTAATGGTTAACTCAGCAGTCAGCAGTCGAAGAAGTCACTGACCAAGATGGACGTAAGTGGCCCGGCTTGCAGTCGGTGACATACGACACCTATTCTTTAGACGTCAGAATGGGGCTTTGTGCCTGAAAGAACGCCGGTATAAAGTAGCATCAATTTTCAATCGATGATGCCGTGATTTCTGCGTAATATTGGGGAGACTGAATAAATAGAGAAACACTATGAAAAGAGCCTCAATTCTCATCGTGTTCTGCCTGTTAACCTGGCGGAGCATAGGACAGGACTGGAGTGTCCTGCCGGAATCCCCAACTTCCGAACGCTTCGAAGATATCTATTTTACCGATGCCCAGACGGGCTGGGTGATCAGCAAGGAAGGAAAGATGTACCACACCACCGACGGTGGCCAGCAATGGGAAAAAGTGTACGATGAGCCGGAGTATTTCTTCCGTTCCCTGGAATTTATTGATAACAAGACCGGATTCGCCGGCACGCTTAGCCGGGCCCTCCTGCGAACTGACGACGGCGGTCAGACCTGGACGGATATCATCGACCGGGTACCGTACAATATTCGCGGGGTATGCGGCCTGTCGCACGTGGGGCAGAACGTCTATGGAGTAGGGGTCTGGTACACCCCGGCTTTCTTTATTAAATCTACAGATGGGGGAGAAACCTGAAGTTATAAAGATCTTTCCGATCTGGCCGGCGGGTTGGTGGATATTCACTTTTTTGATGAAAATGTCGGTGTCGCCTCCGGTATCATCGAAACCGAAGGCGGGGTCATCCTCCGTACCACCGATGGTGGTGAAAATTGGACCCTGGTGCACAATACCAATCGTGGACTGGAATACATCTGGAAACTGGATTTTCTGAACGATAAAGTCGGATACGGATCGGTGGCTTCCTATGTTGGCAATACGACCATCGTAGTAAAAACCACCGACGGCGGCAAGACCTGGACAGAACTGGAGGTGGATGACGCTACAAACGGCCTGGAAACCCAGGGGCTGGGTTTCGCTACGGAGGACCTGGGATGGACTGCCCCAAAAAAGCACGGTATGTTCGAAACCCGGGACGGCGGCAAGACCTGGACGGAACGGGATGATCTGGCTAACGTCAACCGTTTTTTTCGTCTCAGTAAGGACCTGATCTACGCTTCGGGAAGCTACGTGTACAAATACGGGGATGGAGAACCGAATGCAGCTCCGGACCCACTACCCATTGAAGAGAGCGAACTGTTTGAGGTGTCACCTAATCCTTTCGATCACGAATTAAAGATCAAAATTGGCGTCGAGAAACTGACTTTTGCCAAACTGGATCTTTTTGATCTGCAGGGGCATCATCTGGCGTCGATCTACAATGATGAGTTCCCGGCCGGGGAGCGGACGTTCACGGTCGATCCTGATCTTTTGGCACAACTGCCTGCGGCTACGTACGTGGTGCTGTTGCGGACACATGGGGGATTTCGGAAGTTGCAGGTGGTGAAGCAGTGAGGGGGGGCGAGTGGGATCACTTTTAAACGGTGCCCGGCACACGGCAACTCATTGAAAATTAAGAGCCGTTTTTGTGCAGACGCAGTTAATTGAACTATCTCCCAATAACTTTCAAATTTGTTTATTAACCAGGGAATTAATATTTTAGAAATTAATTTTTCAAACAGCTTCTAAGCCGACCAGTGAATGACATCTATTATAATTGATGATGAGCCACATTGTCGCGAAGGCCTTATTTCATTACTAACCTACCTTCACCCAGAATTGGATATTTTAGGAGTTGCCGATGGCGTGCAGTCCGGTATTGAATTGATCCTTGCGAAACAACCGGATTTACTGTTTCTTGATATTAAAATGCACGATGGCACAGGTTTCGATTTGTTAGAGCGGATCGATCATACCCAATTTGCAATCATTTTTACAACCGGCTATGATGAATATGCCTGCCTGGCATTTGATTTTGCCGCCATGGCTTATCTGAAAAAACCAATCGCATCCGATAAACTGGCTACTGCTATTCTCCGTGCCGAAGAGCGCCTACAACAGCAAACGCAAGCCCAACAACTTGCCGAATTAAGAGAGATTACTGAAAATTTTCGTCGTCGGCAACTCCCGCGGCGTATCGCGGTATCCAATAGCTCGGGCACTTTTTATATACCGGTCGATCAGATTACCTTTCTTACTGTAGATGAAGGATGTACGGAAATACATCAACTCAATGGGCAGCGGGTTATTGTTTCGGCTAATTTAATCGAATATGAAAACCATTTCCTGCGCTATCCGCAATTTATGCGGGTGCACAAATCTTACCTGGCCAATCTCGAACACGTGAGAGCTTTTCACCGCGATGGCGAGGCCATCCTGGAGAACGGCCTCCGAATTCCGGTCAGTCAAAAAAACAGCAAGGAACTGAAAGACCGGCTTACCTCGCTTTGATCAGCCTGCTTTACCGGGATGACTGCCTGTGTTAACGAGAAAAAGCAGGTAGTTTCCGGCGGAGCTTGCTTTTACTGGGCTGAAACGAGTAATTATGTTCTGATTTGTTAACCATAAAATCGAATATTCATGCCATTGATAAGATTAAAAACTGGTCTGGTGACAATTGATGACTCTTTTTATGAGCAGATATACCAAGATGGCAATCTGAGAGGGAAACTACATCATCTTTGTCGGGAAAAACTCCTGAGTATCTATATCGGTCGGATACCTTCCCCCCTTCGTTTCGGTACGGTTTTGCGTGCTGCAGAGATCAAGCTGCCGAATACCACTGATCCGGAATACAGCTTTTTATTTGTGTTATTTATCTATGATGATGCCGAAGATGAAATCCCATTTGAAGA
>JAGQXH010000128.1 GCA_020436695.1 Lewinella sp.
TCACCGGGACCACGCATGCCGATACCACCTCGTTGGCGTTCAAGGTGAGTCCAAAGACCGCGAAGACGGGGCAGGAGGTACTGCATCTGGGCCAGTTCTACCTGAGTCTTGGCCTGGGCGGTTTGTGCCCGGGAAGCGAAAATGTCGAGGATCAGGCTGGAGCGGTCTACGATCTTTACCTTTAAATGTTCTTCGAGAATACGCACCTGTTTACCCGAGAGATCATCGTCAAAGATCACCATATTGATCTCCTCGTGATTCTCGATGTATTCGCCGATCTCTTCCATCTTGCCTTTGCCGATGAAGGTGCGCGGATCAGGATGCGGCAGTTTCTGAATATATCTTTTGAGGGAATGTGCTCCGGCAGTCAAGGCCAGGAATTCAAGTTCATCCAGATATTCCTGTACCTGTGCTTCAGTTTGGTCCTGATGCACCAGACCCACCAGAACTGCGTATTCTATGGTTTTTTTCAGCCCCAGCTTATCCTTTTCCCCTAAGTTCCAATCGTTTTGCATATATGTTTTCTACGGTTTACGTTCTGCGATATACAGTGAACAGTTGATGAATTCCCGACACTCCGGTAAAGGGTTCACCGTTCTAATTGAACCCGGCAGATGTGCCAAAAGTTCCATAGCTTAAGATTGATCATTGCTTTTCGATCCAATAGACAGGATTCAGTTTCTGTTTCTCGCGCCAGACTTCAAAATGGAGTTCGGCAGCGTTGTCTCCCATGCGGCCCAGTGCCTGTCCGGCAGCTACTACATCTCCTCTTTCTACATTGGTTTCGTCAAGATTGGAATACACGGTGTAATAAGGACCATGTTGCAGAATGAGGGTGTTCTTGTAGCCGGGCACATACTGTACGCCCACCACCTCTCCGGTAAAAACGGCCCGAACTTCTGACCGGGCATCCGTACTGATATCGATACCGTTATTGGTGATCTCTACACTTTTAATAGTTGGGTGCGCCTGCGTTCCGAATTGACGGGTGATCACGCCATTCTGGACCGGCCACGGCAGATGACCTTTGCTTTTGACAAAAGCAGTTGCATCGATGACCGGAACGGCAGCTGCCGGTTTGGTATTCTCTTTATTATCTGCCTGCAGAGCTTCCGGTTGCCGGGCTTCCTTTCGTTCTTTAGCCATTTCATTGAAAATGACCTTTTCGATCATGTCATTCAACTTTTGGTGATCAGCCTGTTGTTCCTTGAGGGCCGCAGCTACCTTGGATTCATCTTTTTTAAGATTGGCGATCAGTTCATCCATTTGGCCCATCTCATTGGCCAGCAAAACCTGTTGCTCTTCGGCTGATCTAAGCAAGTTTTCCTTCTCGAGGCGCTCCTCTTCCAGTTGTTGGGAGCGTTGAGCCAGTTCTTCCTGTGTTTCAATGATCAGTTGTGCCTGACGCTTGCGGTAACGATCATACTGACGCAAATACTGCCAGCGACGGAAGGCATCGTTAAAACTCCGGGCGGAAAATAAAAAAGACAGGAAACTCCCATTGAGGCGATGCCGGTAGGCAATGCGCAACATCTGCGCGTATTCCGTTTTCAGACGATCAATATCGACGGCAAGAGCCGCAATGACATCATCCACCCGCACAATGGCGGCATCAGCGTAGCTTAGTTCTTCACGAAGGGTGATCACCAGTTCCTTGCGCTTACGGATCTGCGATTGCAGCGCATAGTAACTCTTTAACTTGGCTTCTTTATCTTTCTTGATGGAGGAAAGCAATTGATTATTCTCTTCGATCTCGTCCAGCAACTGCTTACGACGGTCTTCCAGTTCGGTGCGCGTCTGTTGTTGCGCCGCTACCGGTGTCACTCCTAAAAATGTGAGTCCGAGAAGGATTAGTATCAGAACGCCTGCCTTGTCACTATTTGTTCTTGTTATGCTCATAGAAGTTCATCACCCTCAGTCGATACGGGTATAACGGGATGGTATGGAAAATCGTACTTCCTGGGGAGTATTGATCTCAACATCCGAAAAATCAATCTCGATAGATGCTTTCCCCAACTCCTGGCTATCTACCTTAATTTGACGAAGATACGAAAAATTCTGCTCTGCATTTACCGGCCGGTAGTCATCTAATACGAGGTTTACGTTCCTATGGTTACGCAGATCGCCGTAACTGGCTTTTATCAGTTGCAGACTGGCTTTATCCAGCCAGAATTGGTTCTCCATTTGCCCGGAAGTACTGATCAGGTGGTGTGTGTCGGTATCCGACCCCAGTGTAAGTTCTTTGGTGTTCAGGAACACGGGATTACCCATAAAGATGGCCTGCATGGTTTTGAGACTGGCCGGCAGATTGTAGGAAGACGCCAGATAGCTGAGATCCTGGATGCTGTATTCATTGGTCAGGCGATTGAGCAGGTACATGGAATCCTGGTCAATCTGTGCCCGGGCTACCTCAAAACCCAATTTGCGCACGCTTACCCAGATCAGACTGTCTTTCCGGATAACGATGTTTGCTGTAGCTGATCCGCCCATGTCTTCACTGTCATAACTTATCCGGGCTTTAGCCGAAAGCCAGTCGGCATGGAGTTGATTGCGGACCATATGGTCCAGTAATTTGCCGGCAGAAAGGTCCTTTTCTTTAACCGTCTCCGGAGAGCGGGCACTTTTGCAGGCAGCAAAGGCAATCAATAGCAGCGCCAGCGGAAGGTATTTTATGAATCCGTACATAATTCCTGTTTAGGGGCGATTACAAATGGGGGATATCAGTTTGAGCTATAACGCTTTTTGATCGCAACCTGTTTTTCCATCAAGAAGAAAGCCATAAAAAATAACAAAAAATTATATCTCACAAAATTTGCTGTTTGTACAATTTTTTTATGGATATTTAACGTTAATTCGAGTGAATATTCTTGCTATCATTTGAAAAACAGATTATATGCTCTAATTTTAGAGTATTGCTGTTGATAGCAATAACCTAAAACCATTTTTTATTAAACCCCTTAGACCATGAATGCCATCCTAAAACTGGGAAAGTATCTCTTCGCCGTACCCTTTGCCGTTTTCGGCATCTCCCACATTTTTAAGACTGCCAAAATGAATGAACTCATCGGTAACCCCCCGGGGGGAATGACCGGTGTAGTTGTATCGGGCATTTTGCTTACCGCTGCTGTTATTTGCATCATTATCGGTAAACTGGACAAATTGGCTGCAATAGCCCTGGCTGTTGTACTACTGGTATTTGCCTTCCATACGCATCTGCCCAGAGCTATCGATACCGGTGATATCGGCGATCTTTTCAAAGATATCGGCCTGGCCGGCGGGGCCATGATGTACGCCAGCCATTTGGCAAAGGACAAGTCTGTTGTAGGCTAGTGATCGCTTAGAATACAAAGTAGACGGTATTGCGTAATTGGGCCTGGGATATTTGACATTTTCTTTGTCAGGCATTTCAGTGTATCCCTTTGCGGAATACCGTCTTTTATTTTGTTCTGCCCTTCTCGATTTACCTTATGATCGGAAGAGACCACTGCAAATTTTATTTTCCAGCTCGAAACGGTCTATTCTATCCATTCTGTAACGTTTAGAAATCCGTGAGTCACTGTCGGCTTACTGACCATGGGTTTATCCGGATAGTGTTTCGTGGCGTGTATTAACTTGGAAAGCTATATTTGAAACTGTATTTAAATATGGCAATAATCAAATATGTCAAAAAAATATTTTGATTATTAGTTTGTATGTGGAATTTAAATCTATACATTTGGTTAGATGTATCTACATTAAAAATGAGGAACCTTTATACGGGGAGCTGATATCTGAATTGAAGACTGCAGCTGTAGCCCACATCAAAAACAGTTACTGATTCCCTGCATTATCTAACCAAACCTAGCAAGCTATGAATTCCATTATTGGTATCGGCAGATACCTCTTCGCAGTGCCTTTTGCCATTTTCGGCTTTTTCCACCTTACCAATGCCGGCATGTTCAATGAAATGATAGGCCCTCCCGGCGGAGTGGCTATGGTCTACATTACCGGTATTGCCCTTTTAGCGGCATCGGTAAGCATGATCATTGGTAAATTCGATAAGTTGGCATCGGTTCTGCTGGCTTTGATGTTGATCCTTTTCATACTGATCGTCCATCTGCCTACTGCACTGGATGGGAATACTACAAATTTATTGAAAGACCTCGCCCTTGCCGGCGGTGCTTTGATGTATGCCGGCGGCTATGCCCGGGATAATTCGGTGATCGGGTAAATTGATGTTGTAATGCTGAGATTCTGCGATGATGTGATGCGGCTCAAAGCATTGCAAATAGTCATATGAGGGACTCGTAATGTTAGAATATGGCATTGATGACGGGGTGTTTGGAGCAGGGAGTTATTTTCCCTGCTTCAAACGTCCCATCATCCTAACTTAGTCCGGAACTTCTAATATGCCTTAGCGAATAGAACTCTTCTTGAAGACGGCTTACCGGTGAGAATACATTTCCCGTTTTCTTCCTCGGCATCGATTGGAATACAGCGGATTGTGGCCTTGGTCAGATCCTTGATCCTGAGCTCCGTTTCGGTAGTGCCGTCCCAGTGAGCGGAGATAAAACCTGGAATGTCTTGGTCGATCACCGCTTTAAAATCATCAAAATTGTCCACTTTGATGGTCTTCTCCGCCCGGAAGGCCGCTGCCCGGTCGAATAGGTTTTGCTGAATATCATCCAGTAATTGGCGAATGTAGGAAGCAATGCCCTCAAGCGGTTGTGAGCTTTTTTCACCGGTATCGCGGCGTGCTACCTCCACTACGCCGTTTTCCAGATCCCGCTTTCCAATGCCTAAACGCACGGGAATACCGCGCAATTCGTGTTCGGCAAATTTAAAGCCCGGCCGTTTCTTCATATCCGTATCGTAGGAAACGGTGATACCGTTGGCGCGCAGTTCGCGCATGATCTTTTCCGCTACTTCGTCGATCTCCGGGGCCGGTTTCGGGATCGGTACAATCACTACCTGAGTGGGAGCCAACTTCGGAGGTAATACCAGACCCTGATCGTCAGAATGGGTCATGATCAACCCTCCCATCAGGCGGGTGGAAACACCCCAGGAAGTGGCCCATACGTGTTCTTCCTGATTATTCTCACTGAGAAATTTGACGTCAAAGGCTTTGGCAAAGTTCTGACCCAGGAAGTGGGAAGTGCCTGCCTGTAACGCTTTTCCATCCTGCATCAGGGCCTCGATGCAGTAAGTTTCTTCCGCACCGGCAAAACGCTCATTGGCGGTTTTGATGCCCTTGATCACCGGCATCGCCATATATTCTTCTGCAAACTGAGCATAGATGTCCAGGATGCGCAGGGTCTCTTCTACCGCTTCATCTTTGGTAGCGTGCGCCGTATGGCCTTCCTGCCACAAAAACTCGGCGGTACGCAGGAAAAGGCGGGTACGCATTTCCCAACGCACCACATTAGCCCATTGATTGATCAACAACGGAAGGTCGCGGTAAGAATTGATCCAGTCCTTGTAGGTGTGCCAGATGATGGTTTCCGAGGTAGGCCGTACGATCAGTTCTTCCTCCAGTTTGGCTTCCGGGTCGACGACCACGCCGCTTCCGTCCGGGGCGTTCATCAAACGGTGGTGGGTCACTACCGCACACTCCTTGGCAAAGCCTTCCACGTGTTCTGCCTCCCGGCTCAGAAAGCTCTTGGGGATGAATAGGGGAAAGTAAGCGTTTACGTGCCCGGTTTCCTTGAACATGCGGTCCAACTGATCGCGCATATTTTCCCAAATGGCAAAACCGTATGGTTTGATCACCATGCAGCCTCTTACCGCCGAATTATCGGCCAGATTAGCTTTTTTTACGATGTCGATATACCACTGGGAGTAGTCTTCGCTTCTATCTGTAATTTCCTTTGCCATATCCTCTTTACCCTGTTTGGCGTGTTTTGAAATAGACTTTGAGCCATAAGCCGGAAAGTTGCAAGTCTGGACTAAAGCTCATTGTTAGTTTGAGAATGCTTATATTTGAAGTTCAGCCGGTTTTCTTTTGGCATTCGGCTTGACAAAAGGTGATTTTAACACTTTTTTAACCCACTAAACTCCTGTTTTTCACTTAGTTTTGCGTGACTCGACAAAGTCGTTTACCGTCTTAACAATTGTTAATAAAGGTGTACGAAGGACTTTAACAGCGAATCGGCCCGATTTAAAAGGTCTTTAACTAAAAAATCGGCACAAAAGTAATAAATTACAGGTTGTAAGCTGTATGAGAGTCGCAGTAATTACATTTTAAAAAAATCAGGCTTTATGAAAAATTATAACTTGTCCGCATTCTTAATCGCTTTATTCGCGTTAGCATCCGCGAATATGCTGCAGGCTCAGTATGATGACCTGTATTATGATCCGGACGCTGATGCTAGCTACTCTTCTTATGATACCTACTCCTCTGACGACTACTACGAAGACGATTCAGCTGACTACGGTTATGATGACTATGATGATAATGTTTATGATTATTACTATGCATCCCGTATTCGCCGTTTTCACCGTCCTTACTACGGATTCAACTATTTTGATCCGGTATATGTAGACGTTGCCTATTACGATCCGTTCTACCGCCCATCCAGTGGCGTTACCGTTCTGATCTATGACAACTACTACGGAGGTAATTCCTGGAATTCATGGAGAAGATATAATAGCTGGAACCGCTACAATGTCTGGAACAGCTGGGCTTCTCCTTACTCCAGTTACAGCCGTTGGAATAGCTGGAATAGTTGGGGATCACCCTACTATGGTTCTTCTTACTATGGAGGTGGCTGGAATAGCTACGCTTATGGTGGATACGGAGGCTATGGCAACATTTACAACTCTTATTCCAACTACTACTGCCCGCCATCCTGGGGAGGAGGTTATTCCTACAATACGGTGAATAATGTCGCCAATGATCGTGGAACCTTCAGTGGTCCTCGTCGTAGCGGTACTACCGTAACTCCCAATATATCTTCTCGTACGAATACGCGAAATACGATCCGGACAGAAGCACCTCGTACTACTACTACGAGAAATGACAATGTCATTGCACCGTCCAGCCGCAGCAATGGTACGTTGGAACGTCACACGATCACTTCCGGTCGTGAGATCAACTCCAACAACCGTACCCGTACTACGGCCAGCCCGAGCAGAAGTAGCATAGACCGCAGCAGTATCAACAGTTCGCGTTCACGGACGACCATTACTCCTAACCGGAATACAACTACCCGTCCGAGCATCAACAGCAGAACGCGTTCCAGCAGCACCAGCCCGAGCCGTTCCTACGACCGGAGCTCGTCTTCTCCTTCCCGGTCATACAGCCCGAGCTATAACCGGAGTTCTACTCCTTCTCGGTCCAGCAGCAGCCCGAGTTTCAACCGCAGCAGTAGCCCCAGCCGTTCTTCTTCTTCAGGAAGCATGCGCAGCAGCAGCGGTAGCAGTTCACCGAGCCGTTCTTCTTCCGGTGCAACCAGAAGCAGCAGCCGTTCCGGTGGCGGAGAAAAATAATCAGTTGATCTGAACATATTCTGTTGAACACAGCAGAAAAAAGTGGGTGGGGAGTGTAAACGATTCCACCCACTTTTTTATTTATATAGATACCACTTTGGTAGATGGTCTACGGAACGTAAATCAGGGGTTTACTTAGTAGCGCCCTCCGTTCACCGTCAAGCGTGTACCCCAGAACTATATCCTTCACTCAAAATAAACAGAAATGAACATAAAGCATTCCAGTTTGATCTTAGTCACACTGTTTTTTATGGGATGCCTGACCCTGCAAGCTCAGAATCTGAATGATGCATTGCGCTATTCTCAATACGACTATTTCGGCACGGCGCGTTCGGCGGCAGTGGCCGGGAGTCTTGGTGCATTGGGGGCGGACTTTTCCGTAGCCAGCACCAATCCGGCCGGCATTGCCTGGATGCGTCGATCCCAGTTTGTGATCACCCCCATGTTTAACCTGTATACGGGAAAAACATTGCTTACGAACGGTAATAATAGGGAAGTATCAGAATCTGCTTCCAGTTTGAGCCTGGCCAGCTTCGGGATGGTATTTGCCGGCAAATCCCGAAATCCGGTCTGGCGCACGGTCAATTTTTCACTTGGCTTTAATCGTCTTGCCGATTTTAACCGCAAAACCGTCTATCGGGGCACCTCCCAGGGCTCGATCGTCAATCGCTGGACTGAACTGGCCAACAGTGATTTCGGCATTGATGATTTCGAAACCGGACTGGCCAGTGACGTACAGGCTATTCTTTACGACGAAAATAATAACGAGTACTTTAGCGATTTTGTGGATGAGAACAACGATCTCATTCCAGGGGATATCGAAAGAGAACAAACAGTGGAAACCAGCGGTGGGGTCAATGAACTTTCTTTTGCAGTGGCCGGTAGTTATGATGATCGCCTGTTGATTGGATTGGGCGTAGGCGTTCCTTTTGTAAATTATGTAGAGCAGAAGATCTATTATGAAAGTGATGCCCCGGACGTCATTCCCTTTTTTGATGCTTTGGAATTCCGGGAGAACCTGACCACCACCGGAATTGGTGTTAATGTTAAACTGGGACTGGCCTACCGGGTCAATCAAATGGTGCGCCTGGGCCTGGCGGTGCATACGCCTACCTGGTTTGCGCTGGAAGATAATTTCACTACTGATCTCTCCTATAGCTTTACCGACGGAGGAGTAGGCAGTACCGAAACCTCGCTTTCTCCGAATGGCAATTTCAGCTACAGCCTTCGAACCCCCTGGCGGATAAGCGGTGGTGCCGGCTTCATCTTTGGGCGTAGCGGTTTTCTTTCCGGAGAATTGGAGTGGGTCAATTACGGGAATAATCAATTCGGCTTCAATGGATTTTCCGAAGACGAGGATTTTGCCAATCGGGATGTGGAAGATATGCTGGCGTCGAGCATCAACCTGAAGCTGGGAGGAGAATATGCCCTGCAGCAGTTTCGCCTGCGCGGTGGGATATCTCTGCGGCAACCGCCCTACACGGATACGGAAGGCTTGCCCGCCTTTGATACCCAGATCAGCGCGGGAGTCGGCTTCACGCTGGAAAGCTTTTTTATCGACCTGGCTGCCCGTCGGAGTACATCGGAGGCAGTTTACCGGCCTTATCTGACTTCCTATTATCCCGATCAGGTCTTCGAGAACAATTCGAATTACATCCGGATATTGCTAACTTTGGGTTTCAGGTTCTAGCAATATATGGATTCCTTAACGCAAATTACCCTTGGGGCCGCAGTCGGTGAAGTAGTATTAGGTAGAAAAGTAGGAAACAAAGCTATGCTTTGGGGCGCTATTGCCGGTACTTTTCCCGACCTGGACGTGGTAGCCAACGTATCTTCGGATGAAATAAGCGCGCTGGCTTTCCATCGCGCTATCACACACTCCATACTTTTTGCCACGGCCGCACCGCTGGGATTGGGATGGCTTGTGCACCGATTATACCTAAAGCGAGAAGAGCGGGGGAAATTTCGTTACGATCTGACAAAAGTATGGCTGGGTTTACTCGCCATTGTGGTATTGGGGAGTATTGGTATGCCCATATCGGTATTCAATACCCTCAAGATCGGCTTATCGGTAAGTCTTACCATGATCTCGCTGGTTATTATCGTATATGCCCGTGAACGATGGCGTAAGCGAGCCGGACCGGCAGAAAATGCTTCAACCCGGGAATGGGCCTGGTTGTTCTTCTGGGCTATCCTTACCCATCCTTTACTGGATTGTTGTACCACGTACGGCACACAACTATTTCAGCCCTTCTGGGATTATCGGGTGGCATTTAATAACGTATCGGTTGTTGATCCGCTCTATACATTCCCGTTTCTGATCTGTGTGATCATTGCTTCCCGCATCACCCGCGAACATCCTCGTCGACGCCTGTTCAATTGGCTGGGCATCGGGCTCAGCAGCGCTTATATGCTGTTCACCTTTTACAATAAGCACCAGGTCGATAAGGTATTTGAAAACTCACTGACGGAACAGCATATACCCTATCAACGCTATTCTACCTATCCTACCATTTTTAATAATCTTTTATGGCAGGGGCTGGCAGAAGGCGATACCGCCTATTATCATGGCGTTTATTCCATTCTGGATAGTGAACCTAAAGTAGAGTCCTTTACCATTATTCCCAAACACCACGAGTTGCTTGCGCCTTATCGGGACGACCGGGTGACCGAAATATTGGAATGGTTCTCCAACGGTTATTATAGCCTTTCCGATGAACCGGCCATCGGGCTACAATTCAACGATCTGCGTTTCGGTTCCATCGATCAGACCTTCGATGAAAGTACAGACTATATTTTTTCTTTCCGGCTGGTACCTGATGAGGAAGGTAAACTGGAAGCGTTTCAGCATCGTGCCCGGGGAAAGGCGGCCGGAAATGTTGTAAGTGATCTTTGGGAGCGGATGAAAGGGAATTGAAATTTCCTGGTAGTTGGCAAAACGCCATAAGCAGTCATTTTTGCATCTGTGAAAAGAAACAAACACAAATAAAGATGCTCAACAGACTAACTCTTCTTTGGCTCCTTTGCGCCGTTTTTGCCTGCCAAACCAATTCTACTTCTATGGCTGATCAACTGGTGAACCGGTGGGATATGGACCAGATCATTCAAAACGGGGAAGATGTAACCCAACAACACGATCCGAAGGATAACCGTTGGATCGAGTTGCACAGCGATGGTACATTTACCAGCGATGGAGATCCGTTCGGCCGCAACACCGGCAAATGGACCCTGGACGAACAGAACATGGAGCTCTTTCTCGATAGTGATGCCGGCCCGGATGATGACAGTTACTGGATCGTGGAAATGGGTGATGGCACCGTTCGTTTGAAAGGTAAGGGATCAGAATTCGCAGAAGCGTTTACGATGATTTGGAAAGCCGGTAATGATTCGTAGAAGCCAATTGCAAACAGCTTCTAGAAAAGCTTACCCTGTACCGCGTCCGGTAACAGCCGGAATGATCGGCGATGATGCAAGGTCGCACCATGCTTCAGTATGGCCTTACGATGTTCAGCGGTCGGATATCCTTTATTGCGGTCCCATCCGTATTGCGGGAATTGCTCATGCAGCTTTTTCAGGAGATCATCCCGGTAAGTTTTAGCCAGAATAGACGCTGCGGCAATAGACAGGAATCGTCCATCTCCCTTGATCATGCAATGGAACGGAAGATCTCCGTAGGGTTCGAATCTGTTGCCGTCGATCAACAGGCTTTCCGGGCGAAAGTCGAGTTGATCCAATGCCCGGTGCATGGCGAGAAAGGACGCATTCAGTATATTGATCTCGTCAATCTCCTTGGGATCAACCTGGCCAACAGCCCAACTGATTGCTTCTCTTTCCACTATTTGTCGGGCTTCATTGCGCTGTCGCTCGCTGAGTTGCTTGGAGTCATTCAGCAGAGGATGCTCGAAATCCCGGGGAAGGATCACTGCAGCGGCAAAGACCGGCCCCGCCAGGCAACCCCTGCCGGCTTCGTCGCATCCGGCTTCAATGAATGCTGCCTGGTGGTAAGGAAGAAGACTAGGCATGGGTTGTTTTAGGTTTTGTCAAACGGCACTTCTAATACTCACTGGTAAAGTGGAATTTTACTTTTGGATGGTTCTCCTGAGCCATATTCAGAGCCCAGGCAGATTCGGCCAGAAAGACCAGATTGCCGTGTGTATCCTTGGCAATGTCTCTTTTACGGCGCTGCAGGAACTCCTTCAGTGCGGTCTGATCATCGCTGCTTACCCAGCAGGCTTTGTACAGGTTGACCGGTTCATAGCTGCAACTGGCACCATATTCGTTCTCCAGTCGATACTGTATTACGTCGAACTGCAGGGCTCCCACCGTTCCGATGATCTTGCGTCCGTCGATCTCACGGGTGAACAACTGGGCAACCCCTTCATCCATGAGTTGTTCCAGTCCTTTGTTCAATTGCTTGGATTTTAAAGGATCTGCATTATTTACATAACGGAATTGCTCCGGAGAGAAACTGGGAATTCCTTTGAAATGCAGTTCTTCTCCCTCCGTCACCGAATCACCGATTTTGAAGTTGCCGCTATCGTATAAACCGATCACATCTCCGGGATAGGCTTCTTCGATCACCGTCTTTTTAGAGGCCATAAAAGAGGTGGGATTGGAAAACTTCATCTTGCGTCCCTGACGGACGTGCAGGTAATTGGTATTGCGCTGGAATTTGCCCGAACAAACGCGAAGAAAAGCAATACGGTCCCGGTGTTTGGGATCCATATTAGCGTGTATCTTGAATACGAAGCCGGCAAATTGTTCCTCCTCCGGCCGTACCGTGCGTTCTTCCGTCGGGCGGGGCAATGGAGTAGGAGCGATCTCAACGAAGCAGTCCAGCATTTCCTTTACCCCGAAGTTGTTAACAGCGCTACCGAAAAATACGGGCGATAACTCGCCATCGAGATAGTCCTGCCGCTCGAAAGGAGGATAGACCTCTTCCACGATGCGCACTTCCTCCCGGAGCTCTTCTGCCGCAGATTCGCCGATATGCTTATCCAGGGCAGGGTCTTTCAAATCTGTGAATTCAATAACCTCTTCCTCCTGTTGCTTGCCGTGCGGACGGAAGAGTACCAGTTTGCGTTCATAAAGATTGTATACTCCCTGAAAACGTTGCCCCATTCCGATAGGCCAGCTTAGGGGGCGTACATTGAGCTGTAGCTTTTCCTCCACCTCATCCATCAGGTCAAAGCCGTCTTTCCCTTCCCGGTCCAGTTTGTTGACAAATACAATAATGGGCGTTTTGCGCATCCGGCACACTTCCACCAGGCGTTCGGTTTGTTCCTCTACCCCTTTGGCTACGTCGATCACTACGATCACCGAGTCTACAGCGGTGAGGGTCCGGAAAGTATCCTCGGCGAAGTCTTTGTGACCCGGCGTATCCAGAATGTTGATCTTAAGCCCCTGATATTTAAAACCCATGACGGACGTAGCTACCGAAATACCCCGCTGCCGTTCGATCTCCATAAAATCGGAGGTGGCGTGCCGTTTGATCTTATTCGACTTCACGGCTCCGGCCACCTGAATGGCTCCTCCGAAAAGCAGTAATTTCTCGGTCAGGGTAGTTTTTCCGGCATCCGGGTGACTCACGATGCCGAACGTGCGTCGCCGGTTGATCTCCTTATTAATATTACTCATGCTCGTGCCCATTTTGCGGCCGCAAAGGTACTGATTTTTTTCACCTCTTGCGTATATCGGGATTCTCCCTTACCTTTGTCTTGTTTAGAATTTGTCTAATTAAATATAGCAGCAGGAGCAGACAACCATGAAACCTAGACACATCACCACCTCCGTGGGGTACGGCCTGGAAGAGTTAACGGCCCTGCCTTTTCCGCTTCCGGTCATTCAGGGCAAGAAGCTGAAGAAAAAATGCTGCAAAAAGTTTAAGAAAGGGAAGCGTTGCAAAAAATGCCCCGGTAATAAACACAAATAAACCGACGGGCGTTAATACTTTCAAACCCTTACGTACATGTCTGCATCAGCCATCACCACCGCTCTGGTGGAAGAAGTTAATTTTCGCCTTTTTGACGAATGTGTTCCTCGTATCCAGAATTGTTTGGACCGCCTGACGGAAGACCAGGTCTGGTGGCGCCCCAATAGTGCCTCCAATAGTATCGGTAATCTTGTTTTGCATCTCTGTGGCAATGTACGCCAGTGGATCGTTAGCGGAGTGGGAGAACAAACGGATGTAAGGCGCCGTTCTGAAGAATTCAGCGAAGAAGGACCTTTACCGAAAGATAAACTGATCGCGCTCCTCGGTCAGTTGGAACCGGATGTACGGAATGTGTTGGCAGAGGTTACGTCCGATGATCTGCTTGTGGTTAAGCCGGTACAGGTATATGAGCATACCGTATTGACGATGTTGATACATGTTACCGAACATTTTTCCTATCACACCGGGCAGATCGCCTGGATCACCAAAATGCTCACCAGCAAAGATCTCGGGTTTTATGCCGGTCAGGATCTGGGATAATATCTTCCCCTTTTAAAAGATGATAAATGTATGACATCTCTTCTGCCAGGTAGAACAGCGGAAGGGGCTTGACTTATTCTATATGCTAAATTCAAGACCTGGATTAGAATAAAAGAAGGAGAAAAATGGAAGTGGAGATGCCTTTTTTATCTTTTTCCAAACTTTTTTCAAAAAAATGACAAAGAATTTAAAAAAAAATAGGCTGGAAAATGGAGTGTTTTTATGTAAAAAATACAGTTAGTTGATGGTTTTGCCTATTTAAAATATTTATTATCAACTATTTATGATTTGTTTGGATTGATTTATTGATGCAGAAAAACAGGAAAATGTACTACCTAAGCGCTTAATCCTTTCTCATATTTGTATTGTCAACAAAAACGAACAGATCAACAAGAAGTAATAATTCGACCTAATTTTTTTATCCGAAAGGATTGTAATCCCGTGAACAAAACACTCGAGCCCTAAAGAAGTAAGAGGGCATCAAAGGATGACCTCTTT
>JAGQXH010000129.1 GCA_020436695.1 Lewinella sp.
AGAAAGCCTTTCCTGGGGTGAGATGCGATTTCTGGAGGTTTGAAAAAAGTTGGAGTGGGGTAGGAATTTGTTTTTTTGTTCGGTTGGGACTATAGAATATCATTCTCCAAAAAGAATCCAAATTTTTACGTTTCTTTTGACCCATGAAGATACTCATCATCGAAGATGAACCGGTACTGGGGCAATCTATAAGTACGTATCTGCAGGGAGAGGGATACCTGTGCGAGCAAGCGAGTGATTTTGCCGAGGCCTGGCAAAAATCCGGTGTATATGAATACGACTGTATACTCGTCGATATCGGGCTGCCGGATGGGAACGGCCTGGATATTATCCGGAAATTAAAAGAAGAGCACAAAAAGGCCGGTATTATCATCGTTTCGGCCAAGGATTCCATTGATGATAAGATCATCGGTCTGGAGATCGGGTCGGACGATTATCTGGCAAAACCGTTTCATCTGGCCGAACTCAACGCCCGGATCAAAGCTGTGCTTCGCCGCCGCCAGTTTGACGGAGAGCGCCTGATCGAATACCGGGAGATCCAGGTGGACCCACAGGAGAAAGAGGTAAAAGTGGATGGACAATCCATACGGCTTACCCGTTCTGAATATGTGTTATTGCTGTATTTTCTGGCTAATCAGAACCGGGTGCTCACCAAAGAAAGCGTAGCCGAACACCTAAGTGGAGATAGCGCCGATCTGCTGGATACCATTGATTTTATCTATTCCCACATTAAGAATTTACGTAAGAAATTGCTGGATGCCGGAGCACAGGATTACATCCAGTCTGTTTACGGCATGGGGTATAAATGGGCGGCCCGATGAAATTACTGCAAAAAACTGGTCAATACTATCTGTTGTTTTCCCTGATCATTTTCTCACTGGGAGGCCTGATCATGTTCCTGGTCCTGCGCAAAGTACTCGATTACGAAACGGACGAAGGCCTGCAACATACCCGGCAGGTACTCAAACCTTATCTGGAGCAGCAGGACGCATTACCTCCAAGACTGCATGTGATGGATGAAGTGGTGGAGTTGCGTCGGGTTAATGCACTGTCCGATCTTTCCAGTTTTGCCGACACGGTATTCTACGATACGATTGATCAGGAGCTGGAACCCTATCGCACTTACCACTATTCTGAAAAGATCAACGGAGAATTCTACGAAGTAGCGCTCCATCACAGCCGGGTGGAGAACGAAGACCTGATCACCACCATTCTACTGGTTAATTTAGGCGTACTAGGCTTGCTCCTGCTGGCACTGAATCAAATAAGTCGTTCTATTTCCCAAAAGCTCTGGCAACCTTTTTACGAAACGATCTCGCAGATCCAGGCTTTCTCGATGCAGGAGGAAAGGCCTTTGCAGTTACCGGCAACTTCCACCGAAGAATTCGATCAACTCAACCGCAGCTTTAAACGAATGGCCGAGAAACTGCAGCGGGACTTTCGCAATCTGAGGCGTTTCACGGAGAACGCCAGCCATGAAATGCAGACACCGCTGGCCATTATGCGCAATCAGGTGGATCTGCTGTTACAGAGCAACGACCGGTCGGAAGCGGATTATGAAAAGATCCGCTATCTGAGCGAGGCCATCTCCCGATTGGGTAAACTGAATAAGGCACTGCTGCTGCTTACCCGGATCGAAAATGAACAGTTTCAAAGCAGTGAACCGCTGGACCTGCTTCCACTGTTGAACCAAAAACTGGATGCGCTACAACCTTTACTCATCGAACGAGGCATCACCTTTCAATCTATTCTGGCGGATTGCACGCTACCGGTACATCCGATACTGGCCGATGTATTGCTCAATAATCTCCTGGATAATGCCATTAAGCACAATGTTCCCGACGGTAAGATCGATCTCGTGCTGGATCAACAACATTTCTGCATCTCCAATACCGGCTATCCGGTGGATATCTCACCGGATGATCTGATGGAAAGGTTTGCCAAAGGAAGATCCGATAGCCAGTCGCTGGGTTTGGGGCTGGCCATCGTTCATGAGATCTGTAAGCTATACGGGTGGGAACTGGAGTATGTTATCGAGGAGGACCAGCACCGGATTACTATCAGTTTCTGAAAAAATTGCTAAGAAGTGAGGAGCAGTGCAAAGAAGAATAAGACGCTATTTTCACCGCCAAGCCACGAAGACCGCAAAGTTTCGCAAAGCATATTGAATTTGCCAGTGGCAATATTTTCGAAGAAATCTTTGCGTTGCTTCGCGCCTTATGCCCTTAGCGACGGAAGTCGCGTCTTATTTTCCCTTTGAGTTGATTTTCCTTCTCCAAATTTCCTCCAATTTCACCGCCTACCTTTGTACCAGTTCAAAAACAAAAAGCCAATTATCTATGAAAAAGAGAATCTTGATCTCCGGACTGATCGCACTGATCGGATTAGCTGGAATGTCCTTTTTGCTACGAGACCCGGAAGTGCCGCAGGTCGTACTGGATGCCTTTGCCGCTAAATTTCCCCACGTCAAAAAAGTAAAATGGGAAAAGGAAGCCGATAACGAATACGAAGCCGAATTTAAACAGGGAGGGCACGAAATGTCCGCCAATTTCGACTCGGATGGTACCTGGCTGGAAACGGAAGTAGAGATGAAAAAAGCCGAACTACCGGATGCGGTGAAGAAAGCGATCCAAAGGGAATTTTCCGGGTACGATATAGAAGAAGCTGAGCGTGTGGAAACACCGGATCT
This sequence comes from Lewinella sp., assembly GCA_020436695.1. Lineage (GTDB taxonomy): Bacteria > Bacteroidota > Bacteroidia > Chitinophagales > Saprospiraceae > Flavilitoribacter. Next base: position 2,690 of record JAGQXH010000129.1, read on the forward strand.
GCCCCTGGCCTTTGAGGTGGAACTGGAAAATGAAGCCGATAATACGGAAGTGGAAGCCGTATTTAGTGCCGATGGGAAATTGCTGAAAAAGAAGATGGAAAAAGAATCAGAGGAAGATGATGAAGATAAGGGAAATTAGAGGGAAGCCTTCTCTGATGTGACGCATGACCTCTTTAGTTGTCAGTTATCTGGTTAGTTGTTAGTTTGTTTTGCTCATGTTAATGTCAATAGCTATACTACTGGACATTTGGAAATTTGGACGTTGGGATCTTGGGATTTATCCAGATATCTCAACGTCTCAACGTCCATTTGTCCAGTAGTTTGATCAGTAGCGTAGCCCTTAGAATTGACAACTTGGTTCAATTATCGCAAACATTTCATTAGGTGGAAAGTCAGCGCGTCCCTTTTGGAAGAAGCTTACTTTCCGGTTTTACAGCATTACTGAATGATTCGGATAACTGCTTCCCTTTCAGCAATTATCGTACTACTGATCTTGATGATGTCTCCGAAAGTGGGGATGTCACAGGCCAGTCTCGATACTTACATCCAAAACGCCTTGGAACGGAATGCCAACCTGCAGAACTATCACATCGAAGGAGAAATTTCGTCGCTGGAAACCCAGAAGCTTAAAACACAGTACGAAAAACCGCAATGGGCGCTTACGGGAGACTATCTCCTGGCGCCCTTTTTTTTTAATAAAGGACAGGTAGTGGCCATAACGGCCAATCCCGCCACTAAAGCTATCGGCTACGATGCGGGTATTACCAATGGGGGCTTGTATTCCGCGCAGATCAACGTGAATTACCCGGTGTTTACCCAGAAGTTAAGCCGGCCATTGGTAAAACAGCAGGAACTGGTCCGTGAAAACCTGAGCATACAGGCACGGCAAACGGAAGCCGGCATCAGACATCAGATCACGACCGATTACGTGAATGCCTTCCTCTTACAACAACAAATGGATTTTGTCGGGGAACTGAAGACGAGTTTGCAGGAACAAAGTAGCTTTGTGAGAAAACTGGCCGACCGGGGTATTATGCGCATTACCGACCTGGAACTACTGAATCTGGAGATCCACAATCAGGACCTGCAGCTCCAGGACCTGCAAGGGCAGTTTCGTCAGGCCATGCTCACCCTTCGTTCGGATGCCGGGGTGATGGATACTACGCTGACCCGTTTGCCGGCAGTTGATCTGAGATTAAATAATGCCACAGACCGATCAGTGTTTCTCGAATCATACCGACTGGATAGCCTCAGTGCCGATAATGATCAGGCGATATTCGAAACCCGGTACACGCCACAGGTCAATGTTTTCGCTAATGGCGGGATCAATGCCGTAGAACTAAATAACATCTACCGGAAAGTAGGCATTAGTGCGGGCATTCACGTTTCCTGGCTGATCAATGATGGCGGCCAGCGGGATATCAATGCCCAGCAAAATGAATTGCGGCGACTGATGGCTGGAAATCAGGCGACTTTTTCAGACCTGCAGATCCGGAACAATCGACAGAATTACCAACTGCTGTTAGAACAGAACCGACGGAATGTTGCCCTGTTCGAAGAGCAATTGAATGGATATGAACAACTGCTCACCAGCTACAAACAGGAGCTGGCCCTGGGCCAGATCTCGGTTGTAGATTACCTTAATGTTGTCCGTATTTATAGGGGGCTGCAACAGCAAAAAATAGCGCTGCAGACTCAGTTACTGCTCATCATCAATGAGTTGAACTATTGGAATAATTAGCCTTGTAGTCAGTGATCAGTGGTCAGTTGTGATGGGGAAACTGAAATTGAACTGATCAGCGCGGAATCGACGGGATCAAAGCTCCGCAATTTCCTACAACCCAGGCTGTAACGTTTGATCTTCGACACTGGCATGAATGACTGACAACTGACAACTGGGTAACTGACAACTTGTATTAATCTGACCCATAATGAGAATAACCAACGCCCTGTTTTTCTTCTTCATCCTGTTGCTATCGACAGCCTGCCGGTCGAAAGACCATACTGATGTCCCTTCGGGGGGCGCTCCGGATCTCGTTTCCCGGGCACAGATCGTAGCCGGTCATCCAGCACATCAAAGTATGCAGGAATCCCTCAGTATGAATGCGGTAACCACCTATACCAAACGGGAGAATATTCGCGCCACTACCACCGGTTATGTGGAACACTCTACGGTAAATCTGGGTGATCAGGTTAATAGCGGTCAGCGACTATTTACCCTGAAGACCCGCGAAGCGGCAGTATTGGGGGAAGAAATACTGAGGGATTCCAATATTAATATCACCGGCCTGGTGCCGGTCATCGCCAAAAATAGTGGGGTGATCACTCAGGTATTCTTTCAGGAGGGAGATTATGTCGCGGAGGGAGAAGTACTGGCCGAACTCACCAAGCCGAGCTCTCTGGCGGTAAAACTGTACGTGCCATATGAGTATAACGCGCTGGTGCGTTCGCAAAAGCGTGTAAGTGTACAATTGCCGGATGGGGAACGCATAAACGGAACGATTGGGAGGTTATTGCCCTCTGAGGATGTTGTATCTCAGACGACACCCTATCTGGTAAGTCTGAGCCCTTATCGATTTCTACCGGAAAATCTGAACCTGACAGTGACCGTCCCCACCCAATACAAAGCAGAAGCGTTGGTAGTGCCGGTTACCGCGGTTCAAAGCAATGAAGAACAAACGGACTTCTGGATCATGGAACTGGTAAATGACACCCTGGCAGTACGCCGGCCGGTCAAGCTCGGAATGCGCAGTGATTCACTGATCGAGATAAAGAACACGAGTCTTGTTCCAGCCAGCCGTATTGTGGTACAGGGGGCATACGGTTTACCTGATACTGCGGCTGTTACGCCGGTTACTGCATTTCAGTGATCCTTTTTTATCGTATCTGGTAGCCTGACTAACGACTAACGACTTTCTGACTTCTGACTGATCATGATCAACTACGTAGCCTACAAAAATCCGATCGCCGTTCTATTGGCACTTATCCTGCTAGGTGGGGCCTTTGCTTATACCCGAATGAAGTCGGATCTGTTCCCCGATGTTACCTTTCCCAAGGTAAAGATTATTGCCGATAACGGCCAGCAACCCATCGATAAGATGATGCTGACGGTGACCCGCCCGCTGGAGGAAGCCATCAAACAGGTGCCGGAGCTACAATTGGTGCGCAGTACTACCAGTAGAGGCAGCGCGGAGATCTCGGCCTTTTTCGACTGGAATGCAGATATTGATCTGGGGCAGCAGCGTATCGAAAGTCGCATCAATCAAAATCGGAACAATCTACCGGCAGACCTACAGATCACGGTGGAAAAAATGAATCCTTCCATTCTGCCGATCGCCGGATATTCGCTGGAGGGAGATCGCAGTCAGATCGAGTTGAAAACGATTGCCTTGTATACCGTTAAGCCCTTTTTGTCTCAGGTGCCCGGGGTTTCGGATGTGGTGGTCACCGGTGGAAAGACTAAGGAGTATCATCTGGTGCTCAATACGCAAAAGATGAGCGAACTGGGTATCACGCCGCAGACGGTTTACAATGTGTTGTCACAGACCAACTTTATCAATTCCAATGGCTACCTGCAGGCTTTTGATCGGTTGTATCTCACTCTGACGGATGCAGTACTGGATGATCTGCAAGACCTGGAACAGACCATTGTGTTGAGTTCGCCAATGCGGGTGGTCAAAGTAGGCGATATTGCTGAAGTTAAGGTAGAGGCGCAAAAAGAATACATTAAAATAAAGGCAAATGGTCTGGATGTACCATTGGTGGCGGTTGTAAAGCAGCCGGGAGCCAATCTGATCGATGTGGCCGCCGGACTGGAACAAAGGGTAGTAGAACTTAATGCGCTGCTACCCAAAGGCGTGCGACTGCGGCCGTATTACCAACAGGCTGATTTTGTGACGGATGCAGTGCGCAGCATCAGAGATGTACTCTGGATCGGGTTGGCTTTGGCTATCCTGGTGGCGATTATCTTCCTGCGCTCATTGAGGAGCAGTTCTGTGTTGCTATTGAGTATTCCGCTGACGTTGAGCCTCACCTTGATCGTACTCTATGCCCTGGGTTACGATTTCAATATTATGACCCTCGGTGCTATTGCCGCGGCTATCGGCCTGGTGATCGATGATGCCATCATCGTCGTAGAACAGCTCCACCGTAGTCAGGAAGAAGAGCCGGAAAAAACGCCCAGCGAATTAGTCAACAAAACGATCGGCTTTCTTTTCCCGGCCATGCTGGGATCGTCTCTCAGTACAATAGTGATCTTCATCCCTTTTGCCCTGATGACCGGCATCGCCGGTGCGTATTTTCGTATCCTGACTGAAACCATGATCATTACGCTGAGTTGCTCGTTCCTGCTCACCTGGATCGGTCTGCCGGTGGTGTATCTTTTCCTCTCCGGACGTAAACGCGTGCGGGGCATTCCGGAACACAAGACCGTAAAACCCCGGGGCTGGGTCCGGGCCGTGATCCGTTTTCCGATGCTGGCTTTGGTCTTCATAGCTTTGCTGGGTTTCGTAATCTATTATGTGGCTCCGAAGTTACCCTCGGGCTTTCTACCGGAAATGGATGAAGGGGCTATTGTGTTGGATTTTGATTCGCCGCCCGGCACCTCACTCGAAGCTACGGATCTGATGCTTCGGCAGGTGGACCGGATACTGGATAGTATTCCGGAGGTGACCTCCTATTCCCGCCGTACCGGCACACAGATGGGCTTTTTCATCACTGAGCCGAGCCGTGGCGATTACCTGATCCAGCTCAATAAGCATCGAAGCCGTTCGACCAATGCTGTTGCTGATGATATCCGCACCAGGGTGGAAGCCGTACTGCCGGCACTAATAGTCGACTTCGGGCAGGTGATCGGCGATATGCTGGGCGACCTGATGGCCAGCGTGCAGCCCATCGAGATCAAGATATTTGGTGATGATCGTCGGGTGCTGGAAGACCTTTCGCGGAGGGTGGCCGCAGAAGTAGAACAGGTGCGCGGTACCGCCGATGTATTCGACGGCATAGTGGTGGCCGGTCCGTCGGTAACCATTGAACCGGAGGTAGCCCTATTGCAGCAATTTGGCCTGAGCCCATCCGATTTTCAATTTCAGTTGCAGACCCAACTCGAAGGCACGGTGATCGGAGCCGTACCGGAAACCCAGCAAATGACCCCGATCCGAATGATCTATCCCAATAGCACCAAGACTACCGTTTACGATCTGGAACGCGGGCAGGTCTTTCAGCCCGACGGCCGGCTGATGCCGATCTCCCGTTTCGGTAAGATCGTGGTGCAGGCCGGCTCGGCGGAGATCAATCGCGAGAATCTGAAGAATATGGGGGTGGTCACCGCCCGCCTGAATGATCGCGATCTGGGTAGCACCTTGCAGGATATTCAGCAGGCTATCGGGCAGAATGTATCTCTACCCGTGGGCTATAATATTGAATACGGCGGAGAATACGCTCAGCAGCAACAGGCTTTCCGGGAATTACTCACCATCCTCATCCTGTCCAGTCTGCTGGTCTTTACGGTGATCCTGTTCCTGTTCAGGAAATTTAAGGTGGCATTTGTCATAGTCTTGCTGGCGGTACTGGGAGCTGCCGGCAGTCTTTCTGCGCTGTTCGTCACCGGTACACCGCTCAATGTAGGAAGTTACGTAGGTATTATCATGATCATTGGCATCATTGGGGAAAACGCTATATTTACCTACTTTCAATACATAGAGCAACACCGGCATGTGGGAAGAGATCAGGCCATTATTTATGCTATTTCTACGCGTTTACGCCCTAAGCTGATGACTGCACTGGGCGCTATTATGGCCTTATTTCCTCTGGCGCTGGGTATCGGTACCGGTGCGCAGATGCATCAACCGTTGGCCATTGCCGTGATCGGTGGACTGATCGTGGCCCTACCATTGCTACTGATGGTGTTGCCGTCTTTACTGAAGTTGATAGAAGCTAAAAACTATACTTTAACCCCAATCGAATGATTTGTGTTTCGAAGTAATTTTCATAAACGGCCCGGAAACCATCGCCTTCTAATTCCTGGCGGATGCCGAAACCATTGAAGATATCGGTGAAACTTAGGGTGAGTTCTCCTTTTTTGCCCCATAGATCCCGTTTGACACCAAGGTCCACGGACGAGCGCGCCAGTTGCCGGCCCTGCGGGATATTTTTTGGTGCCATGTAAATGCCGGTCAACTGTATCTCCGTATGATCGAAGACCTCAAACTGGTTGTTGATCTTCAGATCCCAGGTCTGATCCGCTGTTTTTTCAATGTCAAAAGAACGGGGAGTGGGGAATAAGAGCGTGCCCTGATAGGCATCCACTACATTGTTGTACCAGTTCAGTCCGGCGGAAAGACGCCAGAAACTGCTGATGTTCTGGGCCAACAGCGCTTCAAACCCGGTATTGCTGCCGCTGCCTACATTCTGGTAGATCTTATTAACGATATTATAGTTCGGGTCGGAAGTGTCGATACTGTACACCCGCGTAAAGGGATCGTCAATGATCCGGTGGTAGGTTGCCAGGAAGATCGAACCGCTTTCCCAGATGCGCTTGTAGGCCATTTCGAAGGTCTGAGTAAACTGCGGTCGCAAATAGGGGTTTCCAACTTTCAACAATTCAGGATCATCGTATTTCGGAAAAATGCGCAGTTCCGGTTCTCCGGGCCGGTCTACCCGGCGGTTGTAAAAGAGCGAAAGCCGGTGGTGATCCCCTAGCTTAAACGTAAATCGGATATTGGGAAAAAGTGAAAAGTAGTCGTAGGCGTCGTTATTCGGATAAAAGGTATTTTCCGGGGAGATGTCATAAAATACATTCGTCTGTTCGGCCCGCAGGCCGCCTTCTATGTCAAAAGTTCTTTTTTCCAGGATGTAATTCAGATAGGCGGCATAGATGTTCTCTCCCCAATCCGACCAGTCGCCCAGCCCCTGGTAGATTACGGATTGCTGCCCGCGTATTATGTCATAAGTCACCGGAATGGTCCGTATCTGGAGCTTGGTACCTGCTTCCAGTCGGCCGCTGCGCAAGGGCTTTACATAGTCGGCGGTAAAGGACGTGGTGTGCTCGGTGGCGATGATGTGGGTCATATCATTAGCCTGCCGGATGGCGGAACTATCATTAAGGAAGTAAGATTCGTCCTCCCAGCCACGCACGTACTGCGCCGCCAGATTGAAATGATGGCCGGGCTCCTTAAAGTCGTGCTGGTAATCCAGCCGGAAATTCAGATAGCCGGTGATCTCTTCTTCGCGCCAGTGCCAGTAGCGGTTCCGCAGACCGGTATTGAGGTTGATGTAAGGCACCTGCGCGGTGTCTATATGGTGCTCGTAATCGTAGATGCTGGAAAAACGCAATACATTTCGCGGACTCAATTCCAGGTCAATTCCTCCTTTTAGAATGTAATGGGTCTGGGTACGGTTTTCGGGTACCTGGGAAATGGTCGAGGCTCCGTCGTCGTAATAGCGGGTGGTAAATTCATTGTTGGGAAGCCGGTGTTGGCGGATGACCTCCGACTGGAAGTAAGTATTGGTCTTCGGTGTGCGATAGTTGAGGCTGAGACTGGGAATGTATTTGGAATTTTGGGAGTAACGACCCAGATCAGTAGGCAGGTCCTTTTTACGGGTGGTAATTTCTCCCAAGCCGTAGGTGAATCCGACCGATCCGTTCAGTCCGCTCTGTTGCTCTTTTTTATAAACGATATTGATGATCCCGGCCATTCCCGCAGCATCGTATTTTGCCGAAGGATTGTTGATGATCTCGATCCGTTCGATATTGGCGGCGGGAATATTGTTCAGCCCCTTTTGGTTGCCGAAACCGGTCATACCCGATGGTCGGCCGTCGATCAGCACCGCCACTTTATCGCTACCTCTAAGTAAGACTTTTCCTTCCTGATCGATGGTAACGCCGGGCAGGGCTTTCATGGCCTCGGCGACCGACCCTCCGGATTGGGCCAGTTGCTCTTCCATCCGGTAAGATCTTTGATTTAGCCCGGCGTTTACGGCTGCTTCCCGGGCTGTGACGGTTACTTCTCCCAATTGGGTAGCTTCCGGCGCAAGTGCGAGCTTGCCCAGATCATAAATGTCATTCATTTGCCCGATGAGCACCGGAATGGTCAGTGACTCATAACCTATGAATGAACATTGGACCACAAATTTCCCCCTTTGATTGAGCCGGAGCACAAAGCGCCCTTCTTCATCCGAAATGGTCCCGGTTAAAATATCGGCGGTGGTATCCTGCCGGATCACTACGGTGGAGTAGGGGACCGGTTCTTCGGTGCCGGCATCGATCAGCCGGCCGGAAATGGTGATCTCGCTTTGGGTGAAAGTAACGTTTAAGCCTGCCAGGCAGAGCAGCAGGGATAAGAAAAGTCGCATAGTAGGGAATTAATGGGCGATTGTTGTTATAAATGCAGCGGCAAATTTAAGCATCAATTCTGGAGAAAAACTGAAGTGACGCTTTTGGAATATCGGCTATCCCGATTTTAGTGATATAGCATGAAGTCAGACAGTAGTCGTGTTTCTCCAAAAACTCTCCAAACTTGATCCCTTACTTTGCTCATTATTTGGACAAGGCGCTCAGCTTTTAACCCTGTAAAGGATGGTCAAATACTTAGCTGCATTTTTTTTGATCCTGATCGGAACGCAGTTCCTGGAGGCACAATCCTCTTCCCGGGAGACGTCCCGGATTCGGAACAATCACTATGCGGTTCGTTTTGCATATCAGAACGGTTACGTTTTTCCGACCAATCAATTTCTGGCCGGCAATAATGTAGAGTCTACTCCGATCAACGATTTTGAAACTTTCTCCCTGCAGTTTGGCAACCAGACAAGTGGGAAGTATGATTGGGAAACGCTGTACAATTACCCGTACTGGGGAGGAGGAATACAGCTGATGAATTTTCACGATCCGGAAGAATTAGGTACGCCGGTTTCTCTCTTCGGCTTCTTCAACGCGCCTTTTCTTAGAGGGCGAAAACTGTCATTGGATTATAACATAGAACTGGGACTGACCTTCAACTGGAAGCCTTTTAACCCTTTAAATAACGCCAACAATATTTCCATTGGCGCCGGTCGGACGGTTCATATCGCCTTGGGAAGTTCTCTGAATTATCGACTGGGATCGAACTTAGATGCTGCTTTAGGCCTGCAACTGAGTCATTTTTCTAATGGCGCCCTGAAAAAACCAAACTACGGGATCAATACCGTCTCACCGGTGATTAGTCTGAAATATCGCCTGGATAGTGACAGCTTACGATTTGATCCTGCCGCTCTTTCTCCTTTTATCCCGCGCTGGGAATGGAATCTTTTTGTATTTGGCGGTGCCAAAAACGTGATCTTCAAAGACCTGAACATCGATATCATTGAAAAGTATGAAGGCGTGCAGTTTCCGGTCGTCGGTGTTTTTGCCGGATTGAATCTGCAGATCTCCCACAAAACCAAGTTCGGACTCGGCTTTACCCTTGATTATGATGGTTCGCATAATGCCCAGGTGGCGATCGAAGAGGGTGACCTGGAAATTGCAGACAGTCCCTTCTTGGATAAATTACAGCTCAGCCTGTCCGCAGGATACGAATTGGTGATCGACCGGATATCTATTGTACTGCAACCTTCTTTTTATCTTTACCGTAAGCAGATCCGGGATCGGACACCTAACTTTTATCAACGTATCGGCGTAAAGTACTATTTCAAGGATCGATACTATGCGGGTATCCATCTGCGTGCGTTCAACCTTCACATTTCGGATTTTATCGAATGGCATGTAGGTTATCGCTTTTTTCGGTAGAAATAGCAGCACAATTACGTCAGACTATTGTTATTGTTTTATAGTGACGGAAAAGGATTGTTGCTTTTATTTCCGTCAAACTACATAGTGTAAAATACGACTTTAGATGAACCAATTGTTTAAGTGGGTGCTCCCGCTGATCTTTGCCGGACTGACTACTGTTGCAGTCTGGGCGCAAGGGGACGGCCCCTATTATCTATCCCTGAAACAGGAATTGCTATACACGCTTGGAGGAGCTTCCACGACCTTCCTGGGCAACTATTTAAGGACAAAGACCCCAGAACTGACCCGGGCCGATCTCGAACTGGAAGGGATTAATTTTATCGACCGGATCGCCACCCAATTCAGTTCCGAACAGGCCGACCGATTGAGCGATAAGACGCTGGTGGCCTCCGTGGGATTGCCATTATTGTTGCTGGCTGGTCAGGATTCGCGCCGGGATTTTGTGAAGATCTCCATTTTGTTCGGTGAAACGATGCTCATCAATCAGGGGCTAACGGATATGATCAAATCGATTGCGCTCCGCCCCCGGCCCTATGTCTTCGATGAGAACTTACCTCCGTCCACTATCCTCCGCAGTAATGACCGGGCATCTTTTCTTTCCGGACATACTTCCGGTTCTGCCGCTGCCTCTTTTTTCTTCGCCCGGGTCTTTACCGATTACTATCCCGATAGCAAACTCAAACCTTATGTGTGGGGACTGGCGTTCGCTATGCCGGCCCTGACCGGCTATCTCCGTATCCGCGGTGGACAGCATTATCCCACTGATGTAGTAGCCGGATATGCACTGGGGGCGAGTATCGGGTATTTTCTTCCCAAACTGCATTGGAAGGACCGCCGTCAGAACCGCATGACTATGATGCCCACGGGCAATGGATTCTATTTGAATGTTAAATTGTAAAATACTACTAGCCTGAGCAGTCTCCGAAAAAGGGAAAGACTGGAAAGAGCACTGAATATTTCGTAAAATTGTATTCCAGTCACTCCAAACTGTTAATATGAAGAAAGAGCTGCTCCTTTTGTTTGCCTTACTGCCGGGGATCTTTGCCTGTGGCCAGGACGTTGACCGAAATATAGTAACGCCCGGTAAGGCGGATTACACCTACGAAACGGTTGTGCCGGATATGATCTCCCCCTGGGGCATGGTCTTTTTGCCGGACGGCAGCATGCTGATCACAGAACGCGGCGGAGATCTTATCCTTTTCAAGAATGGTAAGAAGACGCTCATTGAAAACCCTCCGAAAGTGTGGGTACGGGGTCAGGGCGGATTGCTTGATCTGGAACTACATCCGGATTATAAACGCAACGGCTGGATCTATATTTCTTACTCCTCGCCGGAAGGAGGAAGTGGTGGAAATACCGCTATTATGCGGGCCAAATTATCCGGTAACAAATTAACGGATCAGCAGGTGCTGTATAAAGCTTCGCCTAATTCCGGTGCCGGGCAGCACTTCGGTTCCCGCCTGGAATTCGACCGCGATGGCTATCTCTATTTCTCCGTGGGGGATCGCTTCAACCGCGATGTTAATCCGCAGGATATTACCCGCGATTGCGGCAAGATCTACCGCATTCACGATGATGGCCGCATCCCGGCGGATAATCCATTTGCCCGGGAAGCAGGTGCCAAAAAAGCGATCTACAGCTATGGTCACCGCAACCCGCAGGGGCTGGCCATGCATCCCGAAACGGGCCGTATCTGGGAAACGGAGCATGGGCCCCGGGGCGGTGATGAGATCAACATCATTGCTCCCGGAAAGAATTACGGTTGGCCGAAGATCACCTATGGGATCAATTACAATGGCACTAAGATCACGGATAAAACCGCGATGCCGGGTATGGAGCAGCCTTTTCACTACTGGGTGCCATCCATTGCACCCAGCGGTATGACTTTTGTTACTTCTGACCGTTATCCGGACTGGAAAGGTAATTTATTGGTCGGCTCGCTGCG
>JAGQXH010000012.1 GCA_020436695.1 Lewinella sp.
ACTTCTTCCGGTGACAATACCAGTTGGTCTTTTATCGGCAGCAGCCCCAGGTTAAACCCCTGATATTGCTGTTGAATGTAGCGGCGTTTTTCCAGCAATTCGAAAATGCTGTAAAAGAAAACACCATAGATCATGGCCTGGATGTAGCCGGCGCCCGAACCGCCCAATGCTTCCAGAAAACGATGGATGCCGGTGCCGTCCGTAAATAAGCCGGCCATCACGGTCAGGAGCAACCATACACCGGCTGCCAGCACGATACTAAATACCAGTTGAATGGATTTTGATCTAAACATGGTTTTATTTTTTTGGAGTTGTCAGGCACTTCGCAAGTGCCTGACAACTTGAGAAGTTTATTTCCTAGTGAAAGTATAAGATCCGTCTACTTTAACCGTCACCCTGCCGAGCATAACCCGGTCTTCGGTGAGCGGTAAAGTTTTACTGAAATTCTCTCCACGCTCTTCGCCCTTGGCGTTCTTGGTGTAGATCAGGCCGCGTACCGGAATGCTGGTGCGGTTTTTACTACTTTCCTTAAAGTGAGCGTAGATGGTGTATTCTCCCGGAATGATCTCGTCGAACTGCCGGACAGCTTCCTGCGTAGTCCGCAGGTCATTGCCGAATAGGCGGTTGCGGGATTTTCCACTGTCCCATTCCCCGATCGAACGGTCGCGCTTGCGGCCACCGTAAACGCAGTTGTCGCCTTTGCAAAGGAAGAGGTCTACGTTATCTTTGAGGTCTTCCCAGGCCAGTTCCACTGAAAAGTTACAGGGAACGGACGGTGCATCGCCGCGATAAACGGGAGGGGCAGGAGTGACCGGTGCCGGAGCCGGAGTTTGCGGCTGTGCGGTCTCTTCGGTTTTCTTTTCCGGTTTTTCCTCTGGTTTGGGATCGTCCTTGGGTTCCTCTTTTTGACTGACCTTAACCGGTTTTTCTGCCGGGCGAGGTGGCGGCTCATTGAGTACGATCACCCTTTCGGATTTATCCTCCGGCATGGCTTTATAGTCCACCACTACAGTGAACAACGTATCACCTACCTGTTTCTTCCAGAGACTGTCCGGCATCAGACCGAAGATCTTGTGCTGAACGGTATCCATGTAGACCGCCAGTTGCTGTACCTTGGCCGCCGAGGCACCACCTTTTGGAGTGATGATGAACAGGAATATTATGGCACCCAGAGCACTGGTCAGCAAATCCAGGAACGACAGGTTGAAAAAAGATGAATCTCTCCGTGCCATTACTGAAGCTTTGGTTGTGATTGAATAGCTGAGGTATGTACCTGCAGCTTTTGTGAGGCTTCCTGATCAATCGCCTTTACTTTAGGGCGACTGATCGGAAAGCGGCAATGCACGCATTTACTGCCTTCTCCAGGCTCATGACTGCCGCAATTGAGGCAGATCACCTTGAACTCCGGGGTGGGCGTATCGTCACTTTTACGGTCACCGATCTGCTGCCGGAAATTGCCCGCCATCTGACAGTGAGTGCATTTGACCGCGTGGTCTTCATTAACCGTATTGCAATTATTACAGATCAACATGGCTTAATATTTATCACCGAAGGAGAAATGACGCTCATATCCGATAGTGAATACGGTGGAGCGGTTCATTTGATCGCCGTTATAGGTATTGAAGAAGTCATTAGCGTTTTTGTAGCGCTGGCTGTAGGAATCGGACAGGCCGGAATCCCAGGTAACGTTGAAGGTCAGTTTGCTCTTGTTGTCGAGCATAAAGATCAGACCCGGAGAAAACTGGAAGCCCATTTGCAGCGGTTTGTAATCCTCGTTCACCCCTTTACCGAAGGTGACCTGGTACTGGCTGGGTTCTACCACATCACTGCCGAAATACTCGATCTGCTCATCGATTTTACCACCCAGTCCGAAATTAAAGGAAGGGCCGATGGCCAGCGTAATACCAAAGCGATCACCGATGTATTTACGGTAACCAACCAGCAGAGGAACGGAAATGAAATGCAGGCGTTCCTTCGCGGTGAAATAACCGGTGCCGTTCTCATCTTCAAAATTATCGGTGGCATACTGACTGCCTTTCTGAATGTACTGCAATCCACTGCTCAGGGTGAAATTGTTGATCTCCAGACCGAAGGTTAATCCGGCATTGACGCCTAAAAGCGCTTCTGAACTCGGATATAATTCAGACAGGTCACTCGTGTACCTGAATTTGGAAAGATTAACACCGCCCTGGCCGCCGATGAAGGCAGAAGATTGCGCCTGAAGGGCAACGATACCAATTGAAAGAAAGCAGAACAGACTGATGATTGACTTTTTCATAATGCTTGAATTTTAATACGGTTATTTGGTGTTGGCAGACTTCCTTGTTTGTTAGTCGTAAGTCGGCAGTCGATAGTCGACAGTCAAAAGTGTCATGACCAAGGTTGATGGAAATTGCTCCGGATTGCAGTAAGCTGGGGGCTTTGATCACAGCAATTTTACCTTGTCGCTTTAATTTTCAGCATATTGTGCATGACTGTCGACTAACGACTATCGACTGCCGACTCAATTATGTTTCCCATTCTTATCCCATCCCAGATGCTTACCCTTGCCGGGGTGATCGCAATCGTGATGATGGTTTTTGTTTTTATGTTTGGCTTTGTACTTCCCGTGTCCTTCCGTTCCACGTCTCTGACCATATTCGCCGTAACCATCTTCATTGCGGCGATCCTCATCGCGGTCGGTAGTACTGGCTTTTTCGCGGCGCGGATACTCCCGGGTATTTTCCGGATACTCGCTGCGGGGCGTGGTTTCCGTGCGACGGCCGGGAATACTGGTTTCTTCTTCTGTGCGGGTGCGCGGTTGTGTTTGAGTAGGTACTTTACGGGTACTTACTTCCACGTCTTCATTTTCTTCCTGGCGTTTGGTGGTCGTCTCGTCTTTATCTTTTTTCAATACGACTTTAGGACCATCGCTTCCGCCTTTACGGGAAACCTGAGCATTCAGGGTTACATTACTAAGCAACAGGCAAAATAGGCCCATGCATGCAATCGATACTACTCGTTTCATGGCATTGAAATTTTAAGCTTGATATGGTCTGGGCAACAAGTGCGTATAAATATGGGGTGGGATTCTATCTTCAGAACTAGGTGTTGGGGTATATGGGGTTCGTTTTAATTGACGATACAAAGATTAGGAAAGTAGCTGTTAATGTCTGTTAGTGCTGCGTTATCCAAGTGTTAATCAATTGGCTAAGATGATAAGGAATTATTAATGAGTGGCCGGATTTCTTAAAATCTCTAAAGAAAAATGGTGGGAGTGATAAGGCCGCATACCGCTGATCTGGGGATAATAGGATAAATATCTGTACATTACTCTGCCCGACAGCCTTCCGGTTTAAGCTATAGCTATAGGTCTCTGATTTGCAACCCACCTGACAATTGATTACCTCCTTCTTATTTCATGTGTGTATTTCCCGGTGCACTCACATCAATGAATGGTAAATACATTGTCAATTAAATTAGATAACATTTCTCACGTTTCATTGCTTCATTGTTTCATTGACCGGAAGCAATGGAACAATGGAACCATGTAGCGATTGAATCGCCCGTGGGGAATCCATCTGTTCAATTCTTGTGTTACCCAATTTTGTTGACAATGCAGTAAACCTACCCTATATGGATGCAAAAAGACTTTCACTGACCTTATTTATTATTGGTGTATTATCAATTTCGGGCCGGTCACAGCAGTCGTCTCCTACTTATGTTTTTCAGCTGACTGCTGAGCAGGCCGAACAGATCTACCGCGGTAGTTTTGAGCACATACAGCCGGAAACCGTCGGAATGCTAATCGATAGCTTCATCCTTCCGGAAGAAGAGCAGGTTCGCACACCCGGGCATTATCTGTACGTGCAGCCTCAGCTGGAGAACCTCGCACTCCAGATCAAAAGCTATCATTCCTTTCAGGTGAATCTGCGCAACAACAACCGCGATCTGGCGCTGGAGATCACGGATCGCGATGGTCGGACACCCGAAGATGCCCTGGTGTATCTGGAGAAACGGCAGATACCGTATCATTCAGGCACCGGAACTTACCGGCTGAAGAACCGGCTAAAAGGTGGTTTCCTGCGGGTGACGCTTGATGATGAGGTGATGTACCTTGAAGTGGATGAAGAAGAAGTAAAGCCCTTATTGTTTCGACGGTTCAAGTACTGGCGAAGCGGCCCGCTGGGGTATTGGTTGACCACGCCCATCCGCTGGGGCGAGAATACGTACCAGTATTTTCGCCGCGGTTTTGGTTGGGGAGACTGGCACTGGTACAACAATCCTTTTCGTTTTCTGAAAGGTAAAGGAAGCTTTCGCGGCTATATCGCCATGAATCAACCCAAATACAGGACCGGAGATACCTTACAGATAAAAGCTTACTTAACCAACCGTAAAGCTAAACCCTGGAAACGGCCGGTTCGATTGCGTATTGGAGGTTATTCTTCTTTTCACGGAAGATATATACGAGTTATTGACACGCTGCTGGAAAGCGAAACGGCAGGGCATTTTAACTATAGGCAGGTCCTGGCCGACAGCCTGCCGTTGGATATGCGATTCCAGATCAATCTGGAGCATAAACGCAAAGATAATTTCGGACCACTCGTCCATTCCTTCCGACTCGAAGATTATGAACTGGATGAGGCCGAATTTTCTCTGACGATGCAACAGGAGGCGTTTCACAGGGGAGAGCAAATTCGTTTCAAGGCAGCTGGAAAAGACCAGAATGATCAGTATGTGGCTGATGCTGAAGTGCACTTACTACTGCTTACAAAATCCATAGATGCTGTTTACCAGGATAGCCTATCCATTCCGGATACGCTCTGGTCTTCCCGGGAGACACTTCGCAATCGCGAGGATACGCCTCTTTCTATTCCGGACAGCATATTCCCTCCTGCTGACCTGCAACTTAATCTGCAGGCCAACTTTGTGCATCCCTCCGGAGAAATGCACCAGAAGGAAGCGGATTTCAGCTTTTTTCACCATTGGGACGAACTGATCCTGAAACTGGATGGAGGAAAGATGATAATGGATTATCAGAAAAACGGACAGTCACAGCCCCGGACGGCTTATCTCCGTCGCTACCAAAGGGCGGCGGGGCAAGTACGTCCTTCCGTAGATACCATACAGTTACCTTACGAGGAGGATGTCCGTCCCCACCTGTCGGCCTACGAGTTGCGTACGGATGATCATTATCGGAAAATAGACCTGGCCTACGAATAC
Organism: Lewinella sp.; assembly: GCA_020436695.1. GTDB lineage: Bacteria > Bacteroidota > Bacteroidia > Chitinophagales > Saprospiraceae > Flavilitoribacter. Next base: position 5,203 of record JAGQXH010000012.1, read on the forward strand.
GACAGCCAGGTATCCGTCAGCGGCACCTGGGAGCCGGGGAAGGTCAATATCTCGATCCAGAACCCTCGCCGTTTGCCCATTACCTATATGTTGCAAAATCGTACCAAAGCGATCACCCGGGCAATGATGAACGATGACTATCTGGCCTTAAGTATTCCGGTTACTGACCAGGCTCAATGGAAACTCAGCTACGAGTACTACTGGAATGGGCCGGTAAGTAAGGAAACTTACATTTACCGACTGGATCAGCAACTACAGGTGGACATAGAACAACCGGCCCGGGTAAGCCCCGGTGAAAGCGTGCCGGTAAAAATAACCGTGAAGGATGCCTACGGAAAACCGGCTCCATCGGTGCAGTTGACTGCCGCTGCGGTAAACAGCCAATTCGGCCAGACCAAAGATGCCTACCGGGCGCCGGATATCTCCTATAAAAGAAAACGCGGTCCTTTTGTCCTACAGAATTTTCAGCTGGATCGTTTTGAGTGGAAGGACCAGGATCAGCACGAAATGAATGCCGCCTGGTGCCGGAAATTTGGGGTATGGAATGAATCTTTCTATGCCATGCGTTATCAGAATGATGGCGTGTGGACCCGGCGTGATACCCTTGCCAGGGACAGTTTTTATGCTGGGGTGGCTCAGATCTCTCCGTTTCTCATTCAAAAGGGAAAGGCCTTGTCCATTTATATGATCTACCTCAATCAGCAACTGGTCTATTATCATGGTGTAAGTGATCAACCCGCCTACAGTTTCGTTGGCCGTCCTGGCTACAACCACCTGAGCCTGCGTACCCGTGAGGCAGAGTATGAACTGGACAGTGTCTGGCTGGAAGCCGGACAGAAGCTGGAGCTAGCGATCAACCTGGATCGGTTCCCGCTGAATATCCGGCAGCAGGGGATGTATCTAATCCGTCAGTCTAAACCCGAATTCCTGACCTACGCAGAAAAGCAATTGTTACGTAAAACCATGCTAGCCCTTCGGTCGGAACAACGAGGAACTCATTACTTCTGGGATCAGCCGGACAATATTCATCTCATTACATTAACCTCATACGGACGAAATATAACCCTGGAAAATATCGTCGGTCCCTTCCCTCCCGACCGGCTGCTACATCACGTGCGAAGGGATGATTGGGAACGCACCTTTACTTTCGAGCCTGGATTCATATATGATATTGCCAAAACCCGGGAACGCCTCTATGAGTGGGATCGATGGACCGGCAATGAACGAGTCAATTTGCCGAAATACCTGCCGCCAAAACAACCGGGGCAACTGATCCTGCGGCCTGCCGATATTGTCCGGGAAATACTCAAAGCAAACAAGATCTTTTTTGACAACTTACCGGCAAAACGCATCAGTGGCCGGGCCCGTTTGCAGCTATTTAATCTGCTTCCCGGAGAGGACTCATTACGGATACTGGCGCAGGTATTGGTATCGGAAAAAGGGACGGAACAGGTGTTGCAGCCGGACAAGATGTTGCTGGGGGATCTTTCCGTAGGGAAATACCGCTTGATCCTGGCCCGGGCGGATGGATGGGTAAGCGTACAGGAGTTTTCTCTCAGCCCGGATCAAACACTGGCACTGGATCTTTCCAATGTAGCGTTTGTACAGGATAGCCTGCGCACTTGGCCGGATCGGCTGTACTCCTATTCTCTTAATCGACGAAGATATCGCGATCACGAAGATACTCCCCGATCTACAGCTAACCCCTATACCGGGCGGGGGCGGCTGATACGTGGGCAGATCACGGATGAGAACGGCGAACCGCTCATCGGTGCCAGTGTTCTGGCGAAAGGGACAACCTCCGGAGCAGTTACGGATTTTGACGGCTATTATGAGATCTGGGTGCCGGAAGGGGCAGAAGATCTGGTGGTGAGCTATACGGGCTTTAGCACTTATGAACTTGGGCTGGATGACGCTAATGGATCGGGTGTTTCACTTGAGTCGGCAGCCGTCTTGAGTGAAGTAGTGGTGACAGGATTAGGAGTCCAGCATAAAAAAGAAGGCTACAGTGTGGTCAGTAGTGCTTTACAGGGCGTTGCGCCGGGTGTTGAGATCACTACTGCAAGCGGAGAAGTGATCCGCATCAGAGGTAGTCGTACCATCGGAGGACTGGAGCCTTTGTTCTTCATTGACGGTAAGCCCGTTTCAGTTACGGAAGTGAATAAGATCCCCCCGGAAATGATCGGGGAAGTGCAGGTAGTAAAGGATTCGACTGCCCGGGCATTATACGGCGCACAGGCCGCCGGTGGTGTGATCATCATCAAACTACGGGATGATGGATTGCCGGCTATGCCTGTACCGGAGTCTTTTGATGAGGCAAACAGTTTGCGAAATGACTTCCGTGACCACGCCTTCTGGGAACCTAAACTGGTGACGGATGAACGTGGTGAAGCTTACTTTCAGGCCAGTTATCCGGATAACATCACGGCCTGGGATACCTATGTGCTCGGTATGGATCGCCGCCGGAGGGCAGGTATTGGTCTGGCGCGCACGCAAGCCTGGAAATCACTGGTGGCCCGACTGAGTTTGCCGCGTTTTCTGATCGCGGGCGATGAGGTGGATATTACCGGGCAGACTGTAAATTACGGTAATGACTCTCTGAAGGTCCGGACTTTCTTCCGGGAGGGAGGAAAGGAACTCAGTGGCCGGGAACATATGTTGGGAGCTTCGCTGGTAGAGAATTATCGCCTGAGTGCTCCCTCGGATATTGATTCTCTGAAAATCACCTATGGCCTGACTCAGGGCGACTATCAGGATGGAGAGGAGCGGGAGGTGCGCATCTTTCCTCCCGGAAGTCTGGAAACGGAAGGTTATTTTATGGTACTGAATAGCGACACCACTCTGGATCTTCAATTTGATCGCAGTGAACCTATTACGCTTTTTGCTGCCGATAATGCGCTGGAATTGCTTTTGCAGGATCTGGAATACCTGCGGGCTTATCCGCATGACTGTATGGAGCAAACCGCCAGTCGGCTGTCGGCACTTTGCCTGGAGAAGATGGTGCGAAAGCAACTGGGGCAATCTTTTGACGGTGAGCGCGACATTCGAAAAATGGTAGAGCGCCTGGAGAAAACCCAAAGGCCGGATGGAGCGTGGGGCTGGTGGCCCGGTAATGAAGGGAATTACTGGATCACGGTCCATGTCTTGCAGGCACTGCATCTGGCTGATCGGGATGCTCAGGCCGATCAATTTGCGAAGGGAGTCCGTTATCTGGTCAGTGAATTACCCAGGATGGAAACCCAACAGCAGTTACAGGTACTCGACTTCCTGTCATCACACCGGCATCAGCTGGATTACGATCGCTATCTGAGTGCTCAGGATAGCCTGGATCTCAGCCTGCACGATCGCCTGCTTACCCAACTGATCCGTCAACGCATGGGATCGGATGTGAACTTGGATACTTTAAATAAATACCGGCAGCAAACCTTATACGGTGCTTATTTCTGGGGGGATGCCCAAGCCTATGCCGGTCCGGGGAATGCCTACCGGGACGTGGTCAATACCAGCCTGGTGGCCTATGAAATGTTGAAACTTGCCGGCAAGAGAGAAGAAGCAGGACGGGTTCGTCAGTATTTTCTGGAAAGACGCGGGATTGGTCGGGAAAATGCATCTCCCGGCTGGTATAACACCTATGAAACGGCCCGTGTACTGGCGGCTATCATTCCGGATATGATATCGGCAGAAGGCGACCTGGCGGCTAATCATTTGACGCTGTCGACATCCGGTGTCAATAAAGCAGTGGACAAATTCCCTTTCCGAATGGAAGAGATCGCTGCAGATCACCTGCGGATCGAGAAAAGTGGGACAACGCCCTTGTATTTCACCGCATATCAGCAGTATCACAAGAGGAATCCCGAACCGAAGACGAATATCTTCAGGATCAATTCCCGTATGATCCAGAAAGAGTTGGAAGTGAATACGCTGGAGCAGGGTTTATTGGCAACCCTTGAAGTAGATGTGGAGATCGATGCCGATGCGGAATACATCATGTTGGAAATTCCCATCCCGGCCGGCTGTTCCTTTGCGGATCGTACCGAAAGCCGTAATCAATGGGAGGTGCACCGCGAATACCAACGGGAGAAAGTGGCCATATTCTGTTCCAGACTTTCCACCGGTAAACACACTTTTACCGTTCAGTTGGAACCTCGATTTACCGGCGCCTTTACGCTAAATCCGGCAAGGGCTGAGCAAATGTATTTTCCGGTATTATTCGGAAGGAATGAGCTGAAACGGGTGGAGGTGGAATGATGTGGTGATATTGTAATTTTGTGATGCGGTGATCAAAAAGATTAAGACCAGAAAGTATTTCGAATACTCATAGGCCATTAATAACCAGCTCAAACCGCTGCTCCAGCACCCGCCGCCCAAAGCTATCGGAAGCTTTTTCGTCTGTTTTGCGAAAGCCAAAGCGTTCGTAAAGCGCAATAGCCGTAATTTGTTCATCCGTGGTCCAGAGGTAAGCGGATTCGTATTGGCCTACACGCAGGGCTTCCATGAAGTACTGCATCAGACGCTTGCCCAGTCCCAGCCCGCGATATTCTGGCTCCAGGTAGAAATAGCGAAACTGAGCTGCATTCTCCGCCCGGTGCATCAGCAGAAGGAATCCGATGATCCGGTCCTGATGCTCACAGACCCAAACCCGGTCTTTGTCCGGATTGTACTGCTGATAAAATTCATGCAGACCGGCACATACATAGCTTTCGAAGGGAATGCCGTAATCACATTCCTCCTTGTAGATCCGGGCGTGCCGGTAAGCCACATAGGTAAGGTCTCCGGAACGCAGCTCCGTGCGGATGTGGATGTCGTCAAGCGTTATGATCTGCTGCATCACGATGGAGTTATGCCGTAAGAAGAAATGATCTTTTGGACATCCTGCATGCGGTCTATTAACAATGCCTGATCTTCTTCGTCCAGACCGGAGAAGATATTCCGGATCTGTTCCTGAGATCGTTGATTGAGATCCTGAAAAACCTGCTGTCCATGCTCTGTGAGAATTAAATAAGCCGACCGGCCGTCCTGAGCGGAGCGTTCCTTTCTGATCAGGGTCTGTCTTTCAAATTTCCGAAGGATGCGACTGAGATACCCTTTGTCGATCTTTAATTCATTGATAATATCCAGCGCCGTGATCTGCCGGTGTCGGTTGATCTCAAAAAGGATCCTCGCTTCCGGTAGAGTATACGGACTGTCGAGTATATACTCGTCCAGCAAGCCGATGATCCGGGTGTAAAAACGGTTGAAGGAACGGATGGATTCGACATGAATTGCTTTCATGTCCAAATATACAAATTAGTTGATAAAGTCAACTAGTCGAAGTATTAAAAATTTTCCTACAAAACTTACGACGTTCAATTGTGGTTTCAGTTTTTCAAGGCATCTTTGTAATAACAACATCTGAACTATGAATCATCCAGATGGTCTGTCGTGAGTATTGATAACCCAGGCTGAAATGGAGTCAATCAACTCCAACTGGTCGATATCGAAGCCTTCATTTTTCTAGAATCCGGGCCAATATCGTTGAATATTAGCACTGGTATGATTAACTGATGACTGACGACTGGATAACTGATAACTTGATTTATGGATACACCCTGGCAACGTCTGGTTGTAGAGCAACCGGCCAAATTACACGATGCAATAGACTATGTTCACCATGCCGCTTTAATCCCGGCAGCAGTTGGGAATAGCCTGCTGCCCAAGGCAGATGATGATTCGCAGAGCAATTTCGAATGGCTGCCGGGGGTGAATGCACTGGCCGGGCAATTCATTAACGGCCGTTTTCGGACTGCGGTGCGCTATTTGCCTTTTGAGCTGCTGGTACTGGATAGTGAAAATCGCATTCAGGAGGGGCAGTCCATTTCCGGAAAGACCAAAAAGCAATTGATGGACTGGATGCGCAAAGCTATCACCCGCGTGGGTGGAAATGGAGCCGGCTTGCAACCTATTAGTCATTTCAATATACCGGATCATCCGGTGGCCAAGGGAAAAGCTTTTCCCGAGATTGATTCTTTAGTACACCACGAGCTGGTGCACTACCGCAACAATGCGCATTGGATACTCAACGAAGTAGCTGGATTATACGATGACGCCTCTCCGGTACGCACCTGGCCGCATCACTTTGATACTGGAGCAATACTTACCATGCAGCGTAATGCCAACGGCGAGGCCGTGAAAACGATCGGAATCGGCTGGGCTATTCCCGATGAAAAATTTGACGAACCTTACTTCTACGTCAATCACTGGATGAAAGAGGGACAACCGGATTACGACAACCTCCCCGAATTGGAAGGCGCCGGAAACTGGTCGACCGGCGACTGGAAAGGAGCCTATTTATTGACCGATCGCGTGGTGGCTCAAAGACAGGCGCCTGATCAGCAACAGGAGGTTTTGCAATTCTTCCGCTCGGCTATTCGCGCCACTAAGCAGCTTATTTAATAAACAGATATACTACTGGACATTTGGACATTGGGACATTTGGACGTTGGGATCTTGGGACGTTGGGATTCATCCAAATATCTCAACGTCCCAACATCCATTTGTCCAGAAGTAAGATAAACAGATCTCATTCATTATTAAATTCTAGGCTGTTCAATTAAGTGCATCCCCCAGTGGCTACATCGAGAGCAAAATGCCGATTTTAGCCCTTGGCCCAACACCTAAGCACATCAACACACGAACACATCAACACACAAACACATCAACACACAACCCCCTGAGCACGCTCTTAAATTCTCATTAGTCATACTCTTGTATCCGGCTAATGTCTACGCCTGTTTATTCTCCTGGATTTCCTCTAAACCGTTCCGCAGCGGACATTCCACATTGAACAAATTGGTCTTTTTTTCTATTTAGGTAGGTACCGGACATCATCTTGTTTTACTGTTGTACCCACTCTAATAACTATGGTAAAGAAGGCTATCTGGAACGGGCAGGTGATCGCGGAGAGCGACGACCTGGTAAACGTTGAAGAGAATTACTACTTCCCGCTCAGCGCTGTACGAGTCGAGTACCTGGTAAACAGCGATACCCATACTATTTGCCCATGGAAGGGGACGGCCTCCTATTACAATTTGGAGGTGGATGGCGCAGTCAATAGTAATGCCGTCTGGTACTATCCCGATCCCAAGCCCGCTGCGGCCTCCATAAAAGACCGGGTGGCTTTTTGGCGCGGGGTAGAAGTGATCGATAGCTGATAAAAAAAGCTGTAATAGTTTCAATCCATACCCAATGACTATCCAAGCACCTTCTGTTAGCCAGCCTGATCTACTGCTGAGGTACGAAAATATCAGGCAGCAAAGTCTGGATATTTGTGCACCGCTTCAACGGGAAGATTACGTGGTGCAGCCCATCATGGATGTGAGCCCTCCCAAATGGCATCTCGGTCATGTCACCTGGTTTTTTGAGAACTTCATTCTGGCTGATCACTTACCGGGATACCGTCATTTCAATCGAGAACTCAATTACTATTTTAATTCCTACTACGAAAGTCAGGGGCCGCGTATCCTGCGTAGCAACCGTGGCAATATGACCCGGCCCGCCCTGGAGATCGTGCTGGAATACCGGCAATATGTTGACCGGTACATGATGCAATGGCTCGAACAGTATACCGAAAGTGAAATGCCGGCGGATCTGGAACAATTACTGGTGATCGGCCTGCAACACGAGCAGCAACACCAGGAATTACTACTTACCGATATCAAGTATATCCTCGGCACCAATCCGCTTCATCCGGCCTATATCGAAAGAAAAATGGAGGCCGGCCTCCATGCAACACCGGCTGCGAAATTCATTCCGGTAGTCGAAGGTGTTTACGAGGTAGGTTACAAAGGAGACGGTTTCTGCTGGGATAATGAACTGGGAGTACACAAAGTGTATCTGCACGAATTCAGTATCCAAAATCGCCTCGTGACCAATGGGGAATACCTGGAATTCATGGCAGCTGGCGGATACGATGCATTTGAACACTGGTTGTCCGAAGGCTGGGAATGGGCCAAACAATTGGAGGTGAAAGCGCCGTTGTATTGGTATCGGGAAAACGATAAATGGCAGCAATATACTCTCGCCGGTATGCGGGACATTGATCCGGCTCTACCGGTCACCCATATCAGCTATTATGAAGCAGATGCTTACGCGCGCTGGCGGGGCATGCGACTACCTTCTGAATTTGAATGGGAGGTGGCCTGCGAACAGTTGTATTCCAGTATCCCGAAAGACAGCAACTGGCTGGAGAGTGGGCAGTTTCACCCTACCACGCAACATTCCGGAGAAGACTACCAAATGCTGGGTCACGTCTGGGAATGGACCGGCAGCGCTTATCTGCCTTATCCGAAATATCCCCGCCTGAAAGGAGCGCTGGGAGAGTATAACGGTAAGTTCATGATCAATCAGATGGTGTTGCGGGGTGGTTCCTGCGCAACACCGGTGTCTCATATCCGACCCACTTACCGGAATTTCTTTCAGACGGATAAGCGGTGGCAGTTCACCGGTATTCGCTTAGCCAGTGATTAAGAGCCTTGCGCTTTGACGAAGCATTATGTTTATGTAGGCCCCATCAATGATTATCAGGGCCACTTGTCTCGCGTCTGTCAGACGCACTGGGAGTCGCGTCGGTCATCAGCGAGAGAATCGAGCGTCCGGTTTAAAAAAATACCTATGTTTAATAATAACTGCACCCAAGATGTCGATACCGCCTTTGCCCATGATGTGGAAAAGGGCCTGAGCCGGCAACCCAAAATGCTGTCATCGATGTATTTCTATGATCGCCGGGGAGACGAATTATTCCAGGCCATTATGCGGATGCCTGAGTATTACTTGACGGATAGCGAACTCGAGATCTTTACCGGACAAAAGGATCAGATACTCAATGCCGTCGGGGACGAACCTTTTGAACTGATCGAGCTGGGTGCCGGTGACGGTTATAAGACCAAAGTGCTGCTGTCTCATTTTCTGGAAAAAGAGGTATCTTTTGTTTACCGACCGGTAGACATCTCCCCCAATGTGCTTCATCATTTACAGCAGGACCTGAAAAAACAATGGCCGGAGTTGCTGGTTCGACCCTTAAACGGGGATTACTTCCGGATGCTGGAGCGCCTGCAAAGTGAAGCCGGACATCGGAAGGTGATCCTTTTTCTGGGCGCGAACATCGGTAATTATACCTACGATGAAGCAGCGGACTTCCTCTCTCAGCTGTGTGCACAAATGGGGCCGGATGACCTTTTACTGATCGGGTTTGACCTGAAAAAAGACCCTGCCGTTATCCTCGATGCATACAATGACCGGGCGGGCATCACCGCCGCTTTTAATCTCAATCTGCTCGAAAGGATCAACCGCGAACTGGGCGCAGATTTTGTGATCGATGAGTTTCACCACTGGGAGACCTATGATCCGGTCAACGGAGCTGCCAGAAGTTATATCGTCAGCAAAAAAGAGCAGACCGTGCAGGTGGAAGCGCTGGGAAGATCTTTCCACTTTGAAGCCTGGGAAGCCATTGATGTAGAGCTCTCCCTCAAATACAGCCCGAATGAACTGGAAGAACTGGCTCATCGCGCCGGATTTGAACCGCTTCGACATTTCTATGATGATCGCCGATATTTTGTAGATAGTCTCTGGCGGGTTCGCTAATTTTTGGATTATTCGGTAACTTTGTCTGCACACCATAACAACCACCCTTCGAATAACGTTTCTTTCAAGGTTTGGCAACTATCGATTCTACCGTGTCCTGGCAGACATTGAGAATAACGGATTTTGTTCAATGTCAATATCTTTTCACGGAGTACTACTCCCTGACTACATACGGAAAACTACCCAATACTAAAGTTGCTTTTGAAAAACTACTTGATTGTACCGAACGATGCGGCGTATCTTAATCCTATGGCATATCCTCTTCCTTCCCCTATGGGGATACAGCCAGATCTGTGGGGCTTACGATACGTTGGCTATCGATCCCGGCGTCAGTTTTACTATTCCCATCGAGATCAACCCCGGCGATCTGGTAAATGAAGATCTGTCTGATCCGGGACAGGGACTTTGTGGTATTGAGCTCAATTTTCGTCATAACTTCGTTGAAGACCTGGTACTGACCCTCGTTTCTCCGGACGGGCAGCGGGTACAGCTCACGGGACCATCCGTGACCAGTTCAGCCGGCGCCTTTACCAATTTTGCTCAATGGTACATCACTTTTGTAGGAAGTGCTATTCCCGCAGAGCCCGACGATGGCTTTCTGCCCCGCTGGGACAATGACCAACCTAATAATTTTATCGCTTTCGACATCTATACCGGTTCCTATTATCCTTACGGAGGGGATCTGGATGATTTCAACACCGGTAATACCTTCGGTACCTGGACGCTGGAGGTAGATAACAGCATGTCACCAACCCGGGGCGTGATTACCGGTATCCGGCTCATCTTTTGTGATGAAACCGGACTGGATTGCTGTTTTGCCGATGCCGGCAGGGTTACCGATGATGATGTGTTATTTTGCGAGGGTGATAATATTCCGGCCTATGTGCCCAATATAGGTTATGCTACTCCCCGGCCGGACGCAGGAGAATTCGGGTATTACTATGTGGTGAGTCAGAATGATGTGCTGCTGTCTTATGATAGTGTATCCATTGATCTGGGCAGTCTGACGATGGGGACTTACCAGGTCTGTGGATTATCTTACCTTCGGTCGGATTTGCTCCTGCTGCCGCAACCCGATGGGGTGTATACCCTCACGGAAATGGCTGCTGATCTGGGGAGCCTTACCCCTTCTTTTTGCGGAGACCTGACGGGCGACTGTCAGCAGATCGTTGTGCAGGCTCCACCGCCGGAAACCAACATCCCGGCGGCCATCTGTGAAGGAGAGAGTTATGTTTTTGCCGATACGGCTTACACACTGCCGGGATTACATACTTACATCTTTCAGTCGGCAGTTGGTTGTGATAGTCTCGTTAATATTGACCTGACCGTTGTACCTGTTCAGGAAGTTATGGTAGACAGTACCATTTGCGACGGACAAACGGTACAGGTCGGAAATTCGAGCTACAGCACTACCGGAACTTATCGCGACACCTTATCCTCGTCGATAGGTTGCGACAGTATCATTATCTTGGATCTGCAGGTCATTCTACCAGTGGACACCATAATGAATGCGGCTATCTGTCTGGGTGATTCCATTATGATCGGGAATGAGGTCTTCCGTGATCCGAATACCTATACGCTTACGTTATCGTCCTCGACCGGTTGTGATAGTATCATAACGCTAAATCTAACGGTACTCGATCCACAGATCATAGTAGCACCCTATGATGAGCTGACCTGTGCCGATCCCAACGTCCTCCTGGATGCCGGTAATTCCACTCCGTCCGGTTCCGTCACCTTTGAGTGGCTGGATGACGGCGACAATTTATTGGGGACGAATGCCACTTTGTCCGTCGATCAACCGGGGGAATATACCCTGCGTTTATCGCAATCGGCTTTTGGTTCAGGGTGCACGATTGAGGAAACTTTCACCATTACGGCTAATCAAAGTTTCCCGGCCGCAGATGCCGGTACGGATGATCTGCTGACCTGTACCGTGCCGGTGATCACACTTGGTGGCCCGGGAACCAGTACCGGCCCCGAATTCGAATACCAGTGGACAACGGATACCGGTAATTTTCTGGACCCAACGGACATTCCCAATCCAAGGATTGACGCAGCGGGCCGCTACACTTTAACTGTGCTCAATACGGACAACAACTGCAGTGCTACTGCTTCGGTGGATATTACCATCGATCAAAATATTCCTGTGGTGCAGAGTTTGCCGGATACTTCGCTAACCTGTACGGCCCCTACGATCGTACTTACCAGCGAAGGATCTTCCCAAGGCGCAGAATTCACCTACGAATGGCAGGATGCCGCCGGCTTTGCCATTGGTAACGGAGAAACGCAGTCCGTAAGCGAAGGAGGAACTTATCAATTGCTGATCCGCAATACCAATAATAATTGCGTGGACAGTGTGACCGTCAATGTAGCAGTCGATACCCTGTCACCGGTTGTTTCCATAGCTCCGGCACCGGACCTGACCTGTGATCAAACGAGTATTCGCCTCAATGCCGCAGCCGCCGCACTCGATCCGGCCGTTCAGATCAACTGGCAGGTGGCCAACGGCGGGGTGATTGCCGCTGACGCCAATACACTCACACCGAGAATAGAAGTAGCCGGCACCTACCGGTTGCTTTTGGATAATACACGCAACGGCTGTAATACCGCCAGATCGGTAACGGTGGAAGACATACGTACCGTGCAGCGGGCCGAACCATCTGTGCCGGATATCATTAGTTGTGGTCAGACCAGTGTATCGCTCGATGTGGGTACTTCCAGCGGTGGGCCGAATGTTATTTATCAGTGGTCCACCAGTAATGGTCAGTTTACCGGTGCATCAACCGGCGCTGCGGTAACGGTCAATGCAGCCGGCACTTATCTGTTGACGGTGCTGGACACTTTATCACGTTGTTCTGATCAGGCCACCGTGGAAGTATTCAGAGACCAGAACAGCCCGGTTGCGGAAGCAGGAACCGGGTTTGCCATCGATTGCCAGACGAGCCGGGATACGCTTTTTGCCACCGGCTCTACCGAGGGGCCAAACATTGTTTACGCGTGGTCCGGGCCCTGCCTGCAATCGCCGTCAGACGCTTCCTTCGTGATCGTAGATTGTCCGGGTAGGTACTATCTCGATGTGACCGATACTGACAACAACTGCACGGTGAGAGATAGCGTAGAAGTATTGTCGGATCAGGAGACACCGACAGTGATCCTTGCACCGGTAGATACGCTCAACTGTGTACAGGCGGAGGTGACCCTGGATGCTGCGGCTTCTCAGCCAACTGGTAATTTGACGTTTATCTGGAGTGGCCCGGATATCAGCGGAACGATCACTGCGCCCAGTGTAGCGGCGGGTACACCGGGCATTTACGAACTGATCGTTGTCAATACCGACAACTTTTGCCGGGATACTCTTACAATACCCGTAACTGAGAACGTCCAATTCCCTCAGGCCGATGCGGGACCGGAAGTGTTTTTAACCTGTGCCGACCCGAGCGGGCAGATCGGTGGCCCGGCTACCTCTGCGGGCCCGTTCTTTACGTACAACTGGCTGACGATTGAAGGTCCATCCCTGGTAAGAGCGGATACCTCCGTGGTGCCGGTCAGCCAGGCCGGTATTTACCGCCTGATCGTGACCGATATTAGAAACGGTTGTCAGGATTCTTCATCTGTAGTGGTACAACTGGACGGAGAAGTACCCGGTGCGAACGCCGGATTCGATCAGGAGATCGGTTGTGGTAACGAACTCATCGAACTGGATGGAACGAATTCCGTACAACAGCCCGGCATTACCTATCAGTGGTCCGGGCCCTGTCTGTTAGGGCAGACAGATCTGATAACCGCCCAGGCTGGTTGTCCGGGTGATTACATACTCTCGGTCTTGAATACCAACACCGGTTGTAGTGCTCAGGATACCGTTACCATTACCCTCAATCCTGCCGCACCGGTAGCTATGCTGCCGGATACGGTGACGGTGGACTGTGACAATGGCACAGCCATACTGGACGGCACGGCCTCCTCAGATGGTTTATTCGTCTGGACGAAAGATGGGGAAGTGGTTGAATCCGGCCTGGAAAGCATAACGGTAGATGATGCAGGATGGTACTTCCTGTCGGTTTCCAATCTTGACGGTAGCTGTGTAGCTACCGATAGTGTATTGGTGACGAGCAGCTGTTTTCCCGAGGCGGTTATCACCCCCTCTGCTGTGGGGATTACCTGCCAGTCGCCCACAGTAGTGCTCGACGCAACCAATTCCACCGGACAGGCCCTGGATTATAACTGGATCGCTCCCGATCCTTCCTGTATTGTCAATGGTCAGGGGACTGCCCAATTGGAGATCAGTTGCGGCGGTGAATATACGCTAATATTGACCAACACATCCGTGCAGTTGAGCGATACACAGTCGGTGGTCATTACGATGGATACCAACATGCCTCAGGCCGTGGTGGGGCCACCGGATACATTGACCTGCGCACAAACCGAGGTGATCCTCGATGGCTCAGCCTCGAGCAGTGCTCCAGGGATCGTTTATACCTGGACGAGGGTATCAAATGGGCAAGTGATTGCACAAACACCCACAACGGTCACTTCCGTTCCCGGTACTTTTATTCTGGAAGTGATCGATACGGCTTCTCAGTGTCGTTCCAGTGCTACTTTGCGTATTGTGGAATATAATCTACCGATCACGCTGGCCTTCAGCGATAGCCTGATCGGTTGTGGGCAGGACAGTTTTCCTCTGACCGTCTTTCCAACGCCTTTATCGGATTTTTATACCTATGAATGGACTGGCCCTGCTTTGTTGGCCCAGCCGGACAGTCAGACCGCAATCGCAGGAGATACCGGAAGGTACTCCGTGCGGGTGGTGGACGAGCGCAGTCAGTGCGAAGCCGTCGCTTCGGTTAATCTGATGGAAGACAATATATGTAATCCCTGCATTACGATCGCTACTTCGGATACCCTGACCTGTTCGGCTCCGGGTGTGACACTGGAAGCCGAATTCTGCCGCACCTGCACCGGCTGTGTATTACAATGGACAACCGCCGACGGGAATATCGTCAGTGATGGTAATACTTTGACGCCTTTGGTGGACCAGCCCGGGACTTATCGATTAACAGTGATCGACCTGCAGGGCTTTCGTACCGATGTGGAAGTCGAAGTGGCGGCTGATAACAGCATTCCGAAGGCTGATGCCGGACCGGACCGTTTTCTGACCTGTGATAGTATCCGTGTGCATTTGGGGGGAAGCCTGAACGGACCCATAGCTAATGAGCAATACTCATGGACAATAGCTGGGGATCCGGCTACGATTATTTCGGCCGAGCCCAATCCGGAAATAAGTTCCCCAGGTATGTACATCCTTAATGTGCAGAATACACTGACCGGCTGCGCAAGCACGGATTCGGTGACGGTTCTGTTCGATACTATTGTACCGGTAGCGGAGGCCGGCCCAGATGCGGAACTGGACTGTAACACGTCATTCATCATTTTGGATGCCGGTGATTCTTCGTCCGGTAATTCCATCCAATATTTATGGACGACTTCTTCAATTGGTAATTGTATTCAGGGAGCAAACGCGGTAAATCCGATCGCTACCTGCCCGGGAACTTACTATCTACAGGTAACCAATACCGTCAACGGTTGCACGGCCACGGACAGCCTCCTCATTAATAGCAGCGACCAGTTACCACAACTGATGCCGCTACCGGATACCAGTTTTATCTGCGGACGGGATAGCATCACCCTGCAGGGCAATACCCCGGCTCCAACGGGCTATCGTGTGGAGTGGTGTGCGGTAGATGAAAATGGGACAGTAATAGCCGGCTCTTGCATGAATGACCTGGAATTGCAGGTGGGCGATGCCGGTCTTTATCGTTTTTCGGTAACCGATGACGCAACGGATTGTCAATCTTCCTTTATCGTACGAGTTAGTGACGAGCGTACGCTGCCAATGGTGGACGCAGGACCGGATCGCAGCCTCCGTTGTACCGATGACAGCCTCCAATTGAATGCGACTATCGGGCCGGACCCTTCCGCGCTGGATATCATCTGGCTATCGGCAAATGGATTGCCCGTAAGCGGTGCTAATACGCTGACACCAATCATCTATAATGCCGATACCTTGATCCTACAGGTGACTAATCGGCAGACCGGCTGTATGGCTACCGATAGTGTGATCATCACGCAGGATGTGAATGCCCCTGTTGTTGATGCCGGACCGGACACCATGCTTACCTGCCTGCAGACTACGCTAAGATTGCAGGGATTTGCTGTATCAGCCAGTGGGAGTAACCTCATCTACCAATGGACAACAGCTGATGGTAACATCCAGGCGAATGCCAATACGCTGAGCCCACTCATCAATCGTCCGGGGACTTATGTATTGGAAGTGACAGATAGCGGGAACGGCTGTAGTGCCGGTGACATCGTTGTTGTCAGCGGTGCGCAGGATGCACCACTAGCGGTGATTGCCGGCCTGGACAGCCTGCAATTCAGTTGTGATATCGATTCGCTTTTACTGGATGCCTCCGGTTCCGTTTCGACAACAGGTGGCGAATTGTCATACGCCTGGAGCGTGGTATCAATCGGCCACTTACTTGGCGATACCACGCAGACCATGATCTATACCGATGCCATCGGTACCTACCGGCTGGTGGTAACGGATCAAACGAGCGGTTGTCGCGACAGTCTGCAATTCACCCTTGGGGCCGCCTTCGGTGCGCCGGTAATCCGGATCGCTTCACCGGAGCAATTCACCTGTGAACGGACGAGTGTAACACTGGATGCCGGTACTTCCGAGTATGGAGCCGGCTATAGTGCCATCTGGTACGATGAGCAGGGGAATATTTTGTTACAGGATGCCCTGCAGTTGACCGTGGATGTTCCCGGTAGTTATTCTTTGCAGATCGATAACAATAATACCGGTTGTTCCAATATCAGTACACCGGTATCAGTTACGTTCGATACGCTGACCCCGGAAGTTCGGATCGCTGCTCCCGACTTACTGGATTGCGCCATCACCTCCGTAGATCTCAATGCTACGGCTTCTTCTTCCGGGCCGACTTACCAGTACCAGTGGACCACCTCGGACGGTCTGTTGCTGGAAGGTAATACGAGCCCGGTCGCCACAGCCGGTGCCACAGGTTGGTATCAACTACAGATCACCAATATTCGCAATGGCTGCATGGCAATGGACAGTATTCTGGTGGAGGCCATCACTGATCCGATTACCGGAACGGACCTGCTAGTGGCACATCCGGGCTGTGCTAATGTACAGGGAGCCGGTATTTCGGTGAATGAAGTAATAGGGGGAACGGCTCCTTATTCGTATGCACTTAACAGCAGTGCCGAACAGGGCGTCGGCGTGTTCAGCCAGCTGGAACCCGGCACTTATACTCTGATGATCCGAGATGCCAACGGTTGTGAATGGGAAGAAGAGGTGACGATCAATACCGTTTCGGAGATCGATGTGGATCTCGGACCGGATCTCACCATTCTGGTGGGGGATAGTGTACAATTGGAAGCACAGACCAGCTCCCTTCAGATCGAGGAATACCATTGGGAACCGGCTGCGCCTTCGGCCCCCACACGGATAGTAGCACCCGAAGTAAGTACAAGCTACGCAGTAACGGTGACGGACAGCAATGGCTGCACGGCCAGTGATCGCGTTTTCATCCAGGTGCGCAAGGAGCGCACGTATTTCCTGCCCACTGTCTTCAGCCCGGATGGCGATGGCAATAACGATCAGTTCATGGTCTTCACCGGGCCGGAGGTCGTCAATGTCCCCGTGTTCCGCATCTTCAACCGCTGGGGACATTTGGTATTCGAACGATTAAATATTCCGCCTAATGACCCTAATTTGGGCTGGGATGGCCGGCACAACGGGCAAATGCTGAATGCCGGCGTATTTGTGTATCAGATCGAATTGGAGTATAATGACGGTTGGGTGGAAGTAGTAAAGGGAGATGTGACTTTGTTGCGGTAGGTAGAGATTTAATAAGACTTGGTGCTAAACATGAGACCTTTCATTTCATTAACTTACTAGAATAAAATAAAATGTCATTTCAAGCTTATCTTGATAATATTCAAGCCAAAACGGGAAAGACACCGTCCGATTTTAAAGAACTGGCCGAAAAAAAGGGTTTCACTGAAAACGGTAAGATAAAGGAAGGGGTGAAAGCAACCCAAATTACGGATTGGCTAAAACAAGAATTTGAATTGGGGCATGGCCATGCAATGGCAATTTATGCCTTACTCAAAGGGAAGAAACCTGATTGAAAA
Source organism: Lewinella sp. (assembly GCA_020436695.1). Taxonomy (GTDB): domain Bacteria; phylum Bacteroidota; class Bacteroidia; order Chitinophagales; family Saprospiraceae; genus Flavilitoribacter. The sequence goes on from JAGQXH010000012.1 coordinate 23,044, forward strand.
AAATAGAATGATGCCAATGGCTACAAATTGGCGTAGACTCTGCCTTAATGTCGTCAACTTTAGTGATTCTTCGCATATTAATTGGATAAATCCTAATATGATGGCCCGTTTTGGGAATGCTTTCTCCGCTGATCACCCAAGGTAAGGCTAGCGACTTCGGCCGAAGTCGCACCTAGGTTGCAACGAGGCCAATTCAGAACCGACTTCGGGAGAAGTCGCACCTCATACTTGACTTTTTTTACAGCAAGCCCTTTTTTTATCCAAAACGCGCACTCATGGCAGATGTATTCTCACAATTGTACGTCCACATTATCTTTACGCCTAAGCATCGGCAGGCGCTCATTCATCCGGAATGGGAGGTCAAATTACACAAGTATATCACCGGGATTGTCCAGCAACGTGGACATAAACTGTTGGCGATTGGCGGCATGCCCGATCATATCCATCTGTTTACCGGTCTTAAGCCCAGTGAAACGAATTCATTCAAAAAATGCTTCTATCGAGTCTTTCCCTTTTTTTGTCGCAAAAAGCGATAGTTGTCTGGCAAACAGCGCCACATAATGGTTTACGACCTCATCCTTGTCAGGGGAGCGATGAAATAAGGTGGCTTCTGAAATCCAAAAACGACCAAATAAGGTCGTGAAAGACACTAAAAATTCTACATCGTCACTACTAAATTTTAAATATCCCATCTCTTCCAAGGCTGAAAATATCTGGCGGAATGTATCTCTTCTTTTTTCTACTATTTTAGGATAGGGAAATCGCTCTTGTCTAAGCAATTCATTCTGGACAAATGGATTCCCAATAAATACGCCTCTATAATCATATTGGTTTTGGAATATGTTCTTCATTAGCGTCAGGAAGCCACTCAGACTGGGAGGCGATTGGTTGTAATCTTCATAAAACGTGGTATTCTGTCTGGAAAAATCTTCCAGCAAGGCTATAAGAATGTCTTCTTTTTTACTGAAATGGTAAGACAAGTTGCCCGGGCTAATTTCCAGCAATCGGGCAAGCTCTCTCACCCCAACATCAGAATATCCGTTTTCATTGAATAATCTTTTTGCATTGAGCAAGATCTCTTTTCGTCTCGACATTTACAATGGATTTTCAACAAATTTAAAAAAAATAGTACAACGTACTATTTTCACTTGTGCAGATTAGTACAATGTACTATTTTTGATAAAAATTTGAATTATGGAATACTCATTTGATTACCCGCATACCATCACAAATTTCACGGGTGAAGAACTTACTTTCCATTCCATAGTGGAAGAACAAGGTGTATCCAAAATGATTGTTTACAACAAAGTTCAGCCTGGTGCCGGCCCCGTGTTTCACGTCCACTACAAACAAGATGAAAGTCTTACTGTACTGAAAGGCCGGATGGGCTACCAGATCGATGGAGAGGAAGAAAAATTTTTACAAAAAGGAGAATCTGTGCTCTTTCCAAGAGGGCAGATGCATCGCTTTTGGAATGCCGGACAGGATATACTAGAATGCAAAGGTTGGGTAAAACCTGCCAATTCTCTTGATTATTTCCTTACAGGATTATACGCATCTATGGATAAAGCTGGAAAACCCGAAGGAGACCCATTTGATAGTGCTTTTCTGATCAATCGGTATCGTTCGGAATACGATGTTAAAGTAATCCCTCCATTTGTCAAAAAAGTCATCTTTCCGATCACCGTATTTATTGGTAGGCTTTTGGGCAAGTACGACCATTTTAAAAATGCACCGAATCCAATCAAATAACCATATTCAGTATTGATTTTACGTCAATACTTTCCAACCTCCCGTAAATTCCACTCCGGCCGGCCATCGAACTGTGGCAAACGAGCAGGCACTGCCGTCATTCCCGTCGTATCCGTCAAAGCCTCCATAAAGGAGATCAGATCCATTTTTTCCCGTTCATTCAGATTGAGCGGCGTATCCGGCAGGGTCTGGTGTTCCAATTCCAGCCCCAGGCCGGCCCCACCGCCCCGATTGTAAAAATCGATCACCTCTTCCAGGGTTTCGAATACACCATTGTGCATGTAGGGCGCGGTTAATGCAACATTTCTTACGGTAATTGTTTTGAAGGAATATTTGTAGAAATCGGCTCCGTCTATCGGGATCTGATTGGCAATTCGGCCATAGTCATTATCCAGTGAAGCCTGCAAAGTATCCGGGGTGGCGGGTACGCCGAGTACTTCCGATTCGCTTTCCCGATATTGAGGCGGCACGGTACCGTTGAAGGCCGGTGCAAAATGACAGGTACCGCAGGCTGCTTTACCCATAAACAGATTAAAGCCCCGAATGACTGCCGGATCGATCTCATTGAGTTCACCTCGCACATAGCGATCAAACGGGCTGTTGAATGAGCGCAGGCTGGACACATAAGCGGCTAATGCTCTGGATATGGTGTGGGTCGAAATGCCGATGCCCGGGAAACGCTCTTCGAACAATTGCCGGTATTCCGGGCTCTGTTGTAGCCGGTCGATGATCTCAATGAAATCAGTGGAAAATTCCTGTCTGCTCCGGATCACATGTTTCATTTGCCGGTCCAGGTCTTCTTCTCTCAGATCCAGAAAGAATTTTTCTGCATATACGGCATTGATCAAAGTGGGAGCATTCCGCAGTACGGTCCCTTCATCTGTGAGCGAATGGCTTTTGGGCAAGCCGTCAGTGAAGCCCTTATTCGGTTGGTGGCAGGTGGCACAGGAACCCTTCAGATTGGACGACATGATGGGATCGTAGAACAGCAGGCGGCCCAATTGGGCTTTTGGGTTGAGGGCCGGATCGTCGTAATCCATATTGGCGAAATAACCGACATTGAAAAAGTCTTCTGAAAAAATATTACCGGAGTGGTAGTTGAGCGCCTGCGGTACGGATTGGACCTCATCTATGGTCTCGATCCCCAGTTGACGGTGACAGCGGTAAACGAGGTCATAGAGCGGATTGATAAATTCTTTCAGAAAGAACAGGCGGTCGAAGCTGTCAAAATCCTGTTGCTGCCCCAGATAGTCGATAGCTTGATTGAATTTAGCGGCAGTCTCCTCCGCCAAAGCGGGAGCAGTTTCCTCAAGTGCAGGAACATAGACCAGGAAAGCACGGGCTATACTTTCCATGACCACTTTGGCTTCCGGTAGCGCGTTGACGGACCCCGGCGTATCGAAACCGGTAATACCAAGGGTAAACATCCGTACCAGTTCCTGCCGGATGGCTTCAAATACCTGCCGGTGCTGCAACTGAATGCCGCTTTGGTAATGGTAGACATATTGGTAGTGCTTGGCAAGCTGACCGACTTGTTTCGATATTTCTTCCGTTGATTCTTCGGGAGACTCGGCGTATACTAACTCATCTAATACCTGGAGTCCTTTAGGTTCGATGACGATAATCGCGGGTACTTTAGGTTCGGTTTTCGGCAGCGGTGCGCCGTTGATGAAACGGTTGATACTTTCCTGATCCAGATAGGCCAGGAGGAACTCAATTGCCTTGAAAGCTTCCCGGGTGGTCAGGTGTTGCCGGCGGAGTTGGCCGATGGTGGCGTTGGCGTTTTCGTATTGCGCGACGATTTTTTGATAGGCTTCGATCTCCTTTTGTAACTGAAGCAGGCCGTCGTGAAATTGCTGATGAATAGCTTCCAGCTCTATGGAAGGGGGAGACGGCAAAGTGAAGAATAAGTTGGACGCAATAATGGTGATCAATACGATGGAGGCGATATAAAACCTTTTCATGATGATGGTAAGCATTAAAGTTTTTCCTGTACACGATCTGAAAGGGATGATCCTAATAAAAAGTAGTTGCGGGCTGCCGGATAGTGGACTGATTATCCCGGCAACCCGCAACAGAACTGATATTAAAGCTTGGGGTATATTCTCATGCGGCATATTGTGTTAATATGCTACACCTGAAAATAATTACTGAATAGTCAGCTGAACGATCTCGCGATCGGCATTTTGTACGAAGTACATACCAGCCGGCAGATCGGAAACGTCTACCTCATTGGTGTTGCGCACTACTTTCACCCGCTCGCCTCTTAGATCGTAGATGGCGATATCAGAGACCTTGTTGATGTAGAGTATACGGGCAGTCGGGTTCGGATAGATGGTAAAAGCAGATTTGTTCAGATTCGCCTGATCGGTCGGCAACTCGGGCTGGAACGGATTATTATCTTCCATATCCTCCAGTTTCACCCGATCAAAGCCGTGGATAACATAGGTCAGCGAGTGATTCCAGGGATACGGGTTATTAGAACTCGGGTGCTGAGAGTTTACCAGCAGTGATTTACCGTCAGGCGTAGGTTTTACACCGGTAACTTCGGCACCGGCCGGTACGGCAGAGATACGGATCAGATCATCGGTAGTAGGGTTCTCGATGGCCAGGTTCAGCAGATAAAGTTCGCAGGTGCGGTTGCTGATACCGGCCGGCATACGGCCCCAGGAAGTACCGTTAAGGTCTTCGCAGATCACGAGGAAACTCTGGCCGTCGATCTTCATTACGTTCAAACCGTCCGGGTTAGCCAGGTGTTTTTTGAAGTAGTCAGCCGGGGAAGGAGAAGTGGAGCTATCCCAGTCCGGACCACCTTCGAGTAGTACTTCGTTCTTGTGGGTGAATGGATTATATACCCAGATCCGGCCGTAGGTATCTCTGTAATCAGAGTTACCTGGAGAGTCCAGACCCTGAGCTTGTGCTCTGGCGATATGAGCGGGATCATAAACGGCACCTAAAGCAGCGTCATCGCTCCAGGCTCCGCTCGGGAAATCCAGGCCGGTTTCGGTCCAGTAGATCAGATCGGTGCTCGGGTCATGTGCCACCCATTCCGGGCGGTTGTACATGGTCGCGCCGGCAGCCACGCAGGCATCGTGCAGATTCAACATAGTTTCTACGTCCGTACCGTCATCGATCAATACCCAGCAGCCTTCAGCAACCGCATCGTGCTTGTAGGCATACATTTTACCTTTGGTGAAGTCGGCTGGCTGGTTAGCTACGAACTTCATGAAGAAACCAGGAGTAGCGTCTGGCCCTAGGTATACGGTTTTGTTGTCGTTGGCAATAACACCACCTTCCCAGCCGAGGCGACCCCAGTTGTACTGCTTGCGAATGGCTTTGGCTTGTTTGGGGTCTATTTCGACCATGTAGTTGAAGTTCTGATACTTGTTGATGGTAACGCCGTCCCAGCCCTTCAAGTCAGAGGAAATGGTGAAAGCAGCGGTATCGCGTACACCGTTGTTGTTGTCGTAGATACTCTCAGTGTTGGTTCTAAACCATTCTTCAGCCGTCCAGATCCGACCGTCGAAGTTGGAACTGATACCACCGCAGTTCATACCAGTCTCACCAACGGTATTCACAAAGTCAACGTTGAAGAATTTGCCTTGCCGGCCGTCGTCCAGCTTTTGATATACTACGTTCAGCAGGCCGGTGATGTCGTCTCTTTCCACACGGAATACCGTCATACCACCGCCGTCACCAATACGGTCGTCGCGGTAAACCATTTCATGGTTGACGGAGATCCAACCCATGGATTCACCGGTATTGTCCGGAGTGAAGCCGATAAAGTCATTCCATTCTTTAGCAACAGCATGACCGGCCGGGTTACCGTACGTTTTAGTAGTTTCCACGATGTCATCACCGCCTACGAACAATACCTGTAAGGTAAGTGGTGAAGGAGGCATGATGACCCGTTCCGGGACGAAACCCTCAGGAAGATCAATCTCCTCCGTGAAGATGGTTTGGGCTACGGCTCCTGCCGTAAATAAGAGCAGTAGAGATAAGGTAAATACAACCTTGTTCATAATGGTTATAGGATTTGGAAGTTAATAATTTGCAATATGATAGCCTATCATCAGGCGACAGACCGTACTTAGATCGCTTGAGAATATTCTGGAAAAGAAATAATGATTGAAGCTTTTTTTACTTATAGATCTTGCAGTAAGTCAGCGTATTTTACTTGCGCGCAAAGGTATATGGGCCGTATTAAGCCCGGATTAATAGTCGTTTAATTAATTGCTATTTTTGTGTTAATCTATTGATAATTAGTTGTTAGTAAATTTTTATGAATGTTATTTGTTTGTAAGGACAGACTATTGCTGTGTTAATTTAGGGTACCTTCGCCGGAATAAATCTGAAGGTATTATGAAACTTCCGATCAATAAATTGATGTGTTTCGGGCTTGTACTTTTACTGTTACAAGTGCTGCTGGCAGATTGCGCCGGGAAAGAGGAAAAAATGGTTCCGGAAAACGGTGCAGCACTGGCGGCTATATACTGTGCCTCCTGCCATGTACTGCCTCAACCTTCCTTACTGCCGAAAGCAACCTGGGAACAGTACGTATTGCCCAGAATGGGCTATATGCTCGGGTGCTATGACCAGTCGGCCGTCCGGGATTCTTTATTTGAAAAGGGAATGGGGGGAGAGTTGGTCCGTCAGGCCAATATTTTTCCTAAGCGACCACAGATAAGTAAGGAACAGTGGACGTCCATCAAGAGATATTATCTGGGCCTGGCACCGGAAGCGCTAAATTTCGATCAGGCCTTACCTGTAAATACCAGTCTCCCGTTTTTCGAACTTAAGCCGGCCGAAGTACGGCTTTCTCCACCCGGTACAACGATGGTTAAAATAAGACGGGAAGGCGGCTTTCTGACCGGAGATGCCAATAGCCGGGCATTTTATCAGTTTGGACAGGATGGGCAACTACAGGATGTAGCCCGGGTAGCGGAAGGAACGGTACAGGTAGATGAATTTGCAAACGACTTTTTACTAACCATTATGGGATCTTTTTCGCCCACCGATGCGCCGAGTGGGATGCTGTTAGCCCTGCCGAAGGATAAAAGCAAACAGGCTCGTGTACTGATCAGTCAGTTGCAGCGCCCGGTGCATACATCAGTTGCAGACCTGGACGGTGACCAGCAACCGGATTTTGTTATAGCTGAATTTGCCAAATGGACAGGTAAACTGTCCTGGTGGAGATTAAAGGACGGCAAATATATGCCTACTGTTCTGAAGAAACAGACCGGTGCCATTCGTTCGGTCATCACTGATCTGGACGGAGATGGCCGGAGTGATGTGGTGGCTCTTTTCGGGCAGGGAGCGGAAGGCATTTGGGTATTTTATAATCGGGGAGACGGGAACTTTGAGGAGGAACAGTTACTCAACTTCCCTCCTACATATGGGTCAAGCTATTTTGATATGACCGATCTGGATGCCGATGGCGATCTGGACATCATCTATACTAATGGAGATAATGCAGACTATTCACCGGTCCTGAAACCTTATCACGGTATTCGTTTTTATTACAATGAAGGAAATCAACATTTTGAGGAGCGGTTCTTCTATTCGCTGCCCGGGGCATACAAAGCGATCCCGGCTGATTTTGATGCCGACGGTGATCTGGATATTGCTGCTATATCTTTTTTCCCCGATTTCCAACGATATCCGGACCGGGGCTTCTTATTCCTGGAAAATAAAGGGGATTATCAGATGGAAGCGTTTACTTTCCCGGAGTCTGTCGATGGGAGATGGCTTACCATGGATGCGGGTGACGTCGATCAGGATGGGGATACTGACCTCATCCTGGGGTCGCTGGCTTTTGAAGTAATACCCCCGACGGGTATACTGGACCAATGGGTGAAAAAAGGAATGCCCTTTATTATCCTGAAAAATCGCCTAAAATAAGGTTAACCTACTACACATTCACATGCCGCTCCGCATGGTAGGAAGACCGGACCAGCGGTCCGCTTTCCACATATTTTAATCCTTTGGAAAGCCCCACCTCCTCGTAGCGGGCAAACTGATCGGGGTGAACAAATTCGGCTACCTCCAGGTGCATTTTGGTGGGTTGCAGATACTGACCGATGGTGAGAATATCGCAGCCGTGCGCCACCAGATCGTCCATGATTTGAAAGACCTCCTCTTCGGTCTCACCCACACCAACCATAATACCGGATTTGGTGCGTTTGCCGGCAGCTTTGGTGCGCTGGATCTGCTCCAGGCTCCGGGCATATTTTGCTTGCGGACGTACTTTACGGTAGAGCCTTTCTACAGTTTCCATATTATGGGAAACTACCTCCTGGCCACCGCTGATCATGCGATCCAGGGCTTCCCAATTGGCTTTGACGTCCGGAATGAGCGTTTCGATAGTAGTAGCCGGACTTACCTCTTTCACCGCGCGAACCGTCTGATACCAGATCTCAGCACCGCGGTCTTTCAACTCATCCCGGTTCACGGAAGTGATCACTGCGTGTTTGACCTGCATCAGCTTAATAGCTTCGGCTACACGGCGCGGTTCGTCTTCGTCGTATTCGGAGGGACGACCGGTCTTTACCGCACAGAAAGAACACGAGCGGGTACATGTATTACCCAGGATCATAAAGGTTGCCGTACCGGCGCCCCAGCATTCCCCCATATTCGGGCAGTTACCGCTTTGGCAGATGGTATGCAGTTTGTATTCATCTACCAGCGTTCTCACCTTTTTGTAATTCTCCCCAATAGGGAGTTTTACCCTGAGCCAGTCCGGTTTCCGCGTTCTTCCGGTATTTTTA
>JAGQXH010000130.1 GCA_020436695.1 Lewinella sp.
GTGTTTTACGTACACCGATCTCCAACGCCCGTTTAATGGAACGGGCCGTTGCCAGATTCATATAGTTGATACAGGCCAGCAGGATAATGAATAAAGCAATGGCGGCAGAAATATAGATATAGCGAATATCACTGTTGGCCTGTATTTCACCGGGCAGATTGGAGTGGAGGTGAATGTCCGTCATTTTCTGCAATTCGATACCTATACCTTCCGAACGGCCTTCTCCCATATTCTTTTCAATGAATTCCGGGAAGCGGGCGGCTACATGTTCGGCCGTCATATTCTCCGGAAGCAATAAATAGGTGTAAGAACTACCTTCTCCCCAATTGTTCAGCACCAGCTGATTAAATACCGATTTTCCGGTTTCCATGGAAATGAAAATGTCGGCATTCAAATGGGTATTTTCCGGCATATCCTTAAATACTCCCGTTACCTGCACATTATTGTCTTCATCCACAATGAGCGATTTGCCCATAGGATTTTCATCACCGAAGTATTTATGGGCCGTGCTTTCCGAGAGGATCACGGTGAAAGGTTCAGCCAGGGCAGTTGCTTTATCTCCGTGGATCAGTTCGTAGTCGAAAACATCAAACAGCTCCTTATCCGCAAAGAACATACGGTCTTCCTGATAATCCATGTTTTCATAGGTAACGAGCGATCCGGAAGCCGATACAATGCGAATGACCTGCTCCAACTCCGGAAAATCCGTTTTCAATGCCGGCTGCAATCGATAGGGCCCAATGGGGCTGCGCATGCCCTCATTACCACCGTGCATTCCCCAGACCATCAGGGCACGGTAAATGCGATCGGCCTTGCTGTGATGCTGATCATAACTCAACTCGTCTTTAATAAAAAGCATGATGAGCAGACAGATGGCCAGACCAATTGCCAGTCCGAGAATATTGATGGCAGAATAGAATTTTTGCTTATTGATATTGCGTAAAGCAACTTTCAGGTAATTGAAAAACATCGGGTGTACGTTTTGTGCAGGTGATTAGAGATTTTTTAGCATGGGATTGCATGAATGGCATGGGTTGCATGGGATCGAACATAGGACGAAGGAAATGACCTGTATGTTACAAGGACTTGTTATTTTGCGAAAGGTTTCACGAGTTAATGATACCAGGCTAAGAAACAGCAATTTCTACTCAATTATACGCGTTCATATTCCGATACGACTTTACAGAACAGCGGGTTGATAGTCATTATTCCGCCAAATGCACCTCCCCCGATCAACGTGGCCGACAAACTTATGACCTATCGACTTACGGCAAAAACCTTTACCCTTGCCTTATTATCAATATCTCAGGAACATTTCCCCCGCCGAATGCCTGCGCGCCTGTGACGGCCTGCTCCGCCTGAAAACCGCCCTGGCCGAACAAGTCCCCGAAAAGACCACCTCCGGCAATCTACTCATTGCCACCTGGAATATCCGCGAATTTGACAGCAGTCGCTACGGCAAGCGGATGGAAGAAGCCATCTACTATATCGCCGAGATCATCGACCACTTTGATCTGGTGGCGATCCAGGAGGTCAATGAAGATCTGGAGGGTATTAACCGGGTGCGCCGGGTATTGGGTTCTGCCTGGCGGGTTATGTTTTCCGATGTCACGGAAGGCAGCTCGGGGAACAAGGAACGGCTGGCCTTCCTGTACGACAGCCGCAAGTTGTCCTTTACCGGACTCTCGGGTGAGATCGTTATCCCACCTCTTGAAGTGACCGGCGAAGACGGGAAGAAAGTCTACCAGCCGGCGAGCCAGCTCGCCCGTACGCCCAGCATTGTTGGATTACGTACCAGCTGGTTCTCCTTCATGATCAGTACCGTGCACATTCTGTATGGCAAACAGGCCAACGAAGACCCGAACCGGGTGGAGGAAGTACGACTGCTTTCTGATTTTCTCGCGCAGCGAGCGGACAACGTATACGCTCAATCCAACAACCTTATACTGTTGGGCGATTTCAACATCTACCGCCCGGGCAACAAGACTTTTAATGAGATCGTCCGGAATTTTCATATACCGGCCGCACTTCAGGATCTGCCCAGTAATGTGAGCCAGAATAAATACTACGATCAGATCGCCTTCCGCGGCTACGTGCCGGAGGCCTTCATTAAAGGAGGGATCTTCAACTATTACAATTACGTATACCGGCCGGAGGATGAAACAGAATACGCCTCCTTTATGCCCGACACCTACCACGACAAGGACGATCCGGAAGATAAAGCGCGCTACTACGAAATATACTGGCGCACGCACCAAATGTCGGATCATCTGCCCATGTGGATCGAGCTGAAAATTGATTTCAGTGTAAGCTATCTGAATAATTTAAAAGCGAATATTCCCATTCCGGAGACACCGGATGATGAGGAAGTGGATTGAGCATCTTTTAGATAAGGAAGCAATCACCTTTTTATACCGGTATTCCCGCTTTCCCGTAATTTAGCGGCGAACAACACTCAATTGCCGGCTTATGCGTAAATCCTATGGTGCGACCTGGTGGGGAAAACAATGGTTGAATGCGCTGAATAATATCGATTATTCCAATCGACTTCCCCGTGGTCGGTCTTATGCCAATAAAGGGGCAGTCAGACAGATCGAGATCGATGGCAACCGCATTTCCGCCAAGGTCGCTGGTTCGCGGCCCACTCCTTACAAGGTAAATATCACCATTCCGGTCTTCACTGCGCACACAAAGGCCCGGATCATTGAATTGGTAACAGAAAATCCCATTCTACTTTCTCATTTACTCAACAGAGAACTGCCGAACCAGCTCTACGAAAGTTGCCGTGAGCAGGGTATCGATCTGTTTCCGGCTACCTGGCGCGATCTGGAGGGACGTTGTTCCTGCCCCGACTGGGCTGTACCCTGCAAGCATCTGGCCGCCGTGCTTTACCTCATAGCCAATGAGATCGATAAAAATCCATTTATGGTATTTGAGTTGCACGGCTTTGATCTTTTTCAGGGACTGGCTGGAATCGGCTACACCACGGAAGACGAACGAGAAGTACACATTCAACCCATCGAAAAGCTGCGGCATTCTTTTCGAAGTGTAAGCCAGCACTTTATCTGGGATCAGCAATTATTTGCCGATCTGGATTTTTCTAAAGTACCTGATTGCCTGGAACAGTTGCTGACGCTGCTGCCGGAAGAAACCGTATTTTACCCATCGGGTCATTTTAAGTCCATCCTGGAAAAAGCCTATAAAAGCGTTTCTAAAAATATTGCCGGCCATCTGAAGAAAACCGAACCCGAGCTGACAACAATGATGGATGCTGTTGAGGACGTCGAACTGATGCTGGATGAGGAGATGGATTTTCTAACTTGCCAGTTTCGGGATATTCGAGGTAAGACGGTTCTTTCTTTCGATAAATTGCAGGAACTGACGCGCTGGCTGGACCAGGTACCGGTGAGCCGCACCGAATCTCTGGCACCGACCCTACGCGGCCTGCTACTCACCTATCACTTGGCGGAACGGCTGGCCATGCATAATGCCTACATTCCGCAATTGCTACGGGTGGGTAGTAAGCGTTATAAAGTGAGATGGCTTCCGGCAATACTCAACACCGGAGTGGAGAGCATCTGTAAGAGAGTGGAACAACTAGTACCGAAAGACTTATTGTTCTATAAGATCGGCGAAGAGATCGAAATCCCTGCTCCTGAAGACTACTTCCGGACTTTTATTTCCGTTTTTCTTAGTCATTTTGTGGAATTGCATTATCAATTGGATTATCGCTTCCAAGCCGACAGCGTCATCAGGCTCTTTTTCAATGGGTCGTTGGAAATATTCGATGATTTTGAAAAAAGAGAATATCCGCCGGCTATACAGCTTTGGCTGAACCGTTTCTACATCACTGACAAATCACATGTACCGATCATACAGGTGGAAGATCACGATGGGATCTTTACCGTCAGCATCGGTGTGGAAGACCGCTCACAACCTCTGGAAGTCCCCATTTCCCTAAACGATCTCTTTACCAAAGAAGAATATCGTGCCATTCGGATGAGTGTGCTGCGGGATATGGCCCTGCTGGCCGACCATTTCCCCCAGGCCAACCAGTTATTATCCTCACAGGGTACCGGGCACTTAACTTTCGATTCCGAAGCATTCGTGGAGATCCTATTTAAGATACTGCCTTCTATCAGATTGTTCGGTATTAAAGTATTGCTACCCAAAGCGCTGCGCAAACTCATTCGCCCCCAGGTATCTATGCTTATGGAAGGAGCGGATGACGGTGTGGTCAGTCAGAGCGGCATCATCAGTCTGGAAAATATGTTGCGCTTCCAATGGCAGATCGCTATGGGTGATCAAATGGTGGGGCCGGAGGAATTTCTGCAGTATGTACAACAGTATTCCGGTATCGTGAAATTGCAGGATCAGTATGTATATTTTAATGAAAAAGAGATCCGCAACCTGATCGACAAATTGGAAAACCCACCGGTACTGGATGCCCATCAGTTGTTGCAGGTAGCGCTGACGGAAGAGTATGAAGGCGCAAAGATCAGACTTGACCCGAAAGCACAGCAGATCATGAAAGATCTTTTGGATAGTGAAGGGATAGTGCCACCTGCCGGATTACAGGCTACCTTACGCCCCTATCAGGAGCGCGGCTACGCCTGGTTGTACAAAAATGCCCGGCTGGGTTTCGGTAGTCTCATTGCCGATGACATGGGTTTGGGTAAAACCCTGCAGGTGATCACTACTTTGCTTAAACTCAAAGAGGATGGTGAGTTGAAAAAACAGAAAGGGCTGATCATCGTTCCGACTACTCTGCTTACCAACTGGGCCAAAGAGATCGCCAAATTCGCACCGGAACTCAACACGCACATTTATCATGGTCCAAACCGCACTTTGGCTCCTCTGAAAGAAGTTGACCTCCTCATCACCACCTACGGACTGGTACGGAGCGAAGCCGCCAAATTGCAAAAACAAAAGTGGCTGACCGTTATCATCGACGAGGCGCAGAACATCAAGAATCCGGCTACTGCCCAGACTAAAGCCGTCAAAAAAATAAAAGCTCCGGTTCGCATCGCTATGAGCGGCACACCGGTTGAGAACCGCCTGAGTGAATACTGGAGTATTTTCGATTTTTCCAACAGTGGTTATCTGGGCAATTTGAAGAAATTCAAAGATAACTACGCCAAGCCCATCGAGATCGATCGCGATCAGGAACGCCTGCAACATTTCCGGCAGATCACCGATCCGTTCATTTTGCGGCGGGTTAAATCCGACAAAAACATTATACAAGACCTGCCCGATAAGATCGAAAAAGATCAGTTCTGCACCCTCACGCCCGAGCAGGCAGCGCTCTATCAGAATGTTGTGGATCAGAATTTGAAAGCTGTATCCGAAACGGAAGAGCATATCCAGCGCCAGGGCCTCATTTTTAAACTGATGACCGCTCTGAAGCAAGTATGCAATCACCCGGCACACTTTCTGAAAAAAGGAGACGAAAAACCGGAACTTTCCGGTAAGTCACAACTCATGATGTCACTGTTGCAGCAGATCCTGGATAACGAGGAGAAAGCCCTCATTTTCACTCAATATCAGGAAATGGGTAAGATGCTGGCCCGGATGATCGAAAGCGAATTCGGCTTTGAACCGCCCTTTCTGCACGGAGGAGTCAGCCGTAAAATGCGGGACGAAATGGTGGAGGACTTTCAGAACAATCGCACGACCCGTATCATGCTCCTGTCTCTGAAAGCCGGTGGTACCGGCCTGAACCTCACTGCTGCCAGCAATGTGATCCACTACGATCTATGGTGGAATCCGGCCGTGGAAGCCCAGGCGACAGATCGCGCCTATCGGATCGGCCAATCACGCAACGTGATGGTCCATCGCTTCATTACCCAGGGCACTTTTGAAGAAAAGATCAATAAACTGCTGCAGAGCAAAAAAGAACTGGCCGATCTGACTGTGAGCTCCGGCGAAAAATGGGTAGGTGATCTGTCGAATGAAGAGCTGCGGGAGTTGATCACACTGGGATAAACGCAGCTTCCTCCTTACTTTTCAACTAATAATGTGCCCCGGAATAGGCGACTTATCCCGCTGATAAACCTTGGGAGAAATACCGGTAAACTCCTTAAAAGTGCGGGTGAAATGCGCTTGATCGTAAAACCCGGATGCCAGTGCTACCTGGGTTAGCGAATGTTCATCTTCATGATGAATAGTCTCTAGCCCTTTCAGAAATTTCTTGTAGCGCCAATATACACCGGGAGAAAGTCCGAACCACTTCATAAACAAGCGATGGGTCTGGCTACGGGAATAACCGAGCAACTTCGCATAGGGTAGGCTTCCAACCGGTTCAGTACTGCTGAGGGCCTTCAGGCGATGTTCCATTTGGACCGCCATGGCCGCTTCCATGGAAGGATTGAAAAAGGAAAACAGCCAGTTTTCCACACAATGGGCCCGCTTTTCAAAGGTGTCCAGTTCCAGCAACTGCTCCTCGATCAGGTGCATATCTTTTGAGATGTTATGGCATTCCAAAGCCATATTGGTGAGTTCGCTGGCAGGTAATCCAAACAGGGCGTAGCAGGCAGCCGGCTGAAGTTGTACACCCAGAAAATGATAGGATTCAAAGTTAAGAGAAATGGTATTGGTCTGAATACCTCCCATAAAACCGAAGGCATGCATGGGGTTTCCATTATTCAACTGTGTGTCTGCCTGAATGATCACCGCCGGTTTTCCCAGACGGAAAAACAAGCCGTGGCAGCCACTGGGAAAGATGGTCTGCCGGCGGAATGGAAGATCATTTTCCATTTTGTGCTCCCAGATCATGGTCACCAGCCCCTTTAGTTTTTGTGGAATATACGCCCGAAAGGTGTCAGGTCTTAACATAGTAGTCAGTCACTTGTGTTCAATTGATCGAATAGTCTATTTGAAGTTTGGACGTTAGGTTACCGTCTAAGAAACTGTCTCAAAACTTCTGCTGCCGGCGAAAAGCCCGGATTTTGCCGCCAATTGAAAGCTATTTTTCACTGCATAGCAGCGCTACGGAGTTAAAAATAGGTGTAGAGTGGTGGCAAAATCCGCGTTTTGTAGCCCAGTGAGGGGTTTTAAGACAGTTTCTAAGATAAAGAAATAATATCTTTAATCATCTAAAACCCATATAAATCTGATGTCGAAGAAGCACTATTTGCTGGTGATGTGGGACGGCGGTGGAGCCGTACCGCCCGAACTGGCTGTAGCCCGGCGACTGCTGGAAGCGGGCAACCAGGTCAGTATTTTAGGTGAAGAAAGCATGCGGACTGAAGTCGAGGCGGCCGGTTGTCGATTCCTGCCTTATCGCTACGCCCCGAATCGGCCGAACCGCCTGCCGGAATCCGATCCATTTCCGGACTGGAACGGTCAATCGCCATTTAAAATACTCCATGCTTTGCTTTACGGGCAGGCGACCGCCTATGCTCGCGATGTTGTGGAAAGTTGCCAGGAAAATCAGTTTGATCAGGTGCTAATCGATGGGTTTCTCCCTGGGGCCATGATCGGAGTAGAAGCAGTCGGAAAACCTTTTTCCGTACTCTGGCCGGCTATCGACATCATTCCACATGCCGGGAGACCTCCGGACGGACTAGGGCTAATGCCCGGTAAAGATCCTGTGAGCAAGGTCCGGGATTTTTTGCTCAACCAATTGTTTAGAACAATTTTACAAAGCGGGAAAAAAGAAATTAATACCCTTAGGGAAAGTTATGGGTTATCTAAACTGAAGCATCCGTTTCATCAATATCAAAAAGCGGAAAAGGTTTTAATACTTAGTAGTCGCCACTTCGATTATCCCACCCAACTTCCATCCAACACCTTTTACGGCGGGCCGCAACTGACGGACCCTCACTGGGCTGAGCCGGTAGAATTGCATATCCCCGGTCCCTATATCCTGGTGAGCCTGGGCAGTACTTTTCAAAACCAAAAAGATCTTTATATTCGACTCATGGAGACCCTGAGTCAGTTGCCTCTCCCTGCAGTGGTCACCCTCGGCAATGTGTTCGACCCAAAGGAATTTGGGCATTACCCCAATATCCATATTTTGAAAGCTGCCGCTCATCACTCCCTGTTGCCGGAATGCGGCCTAGTCATTAATCACGGTGGGCATGGTATCGTCATGAAAAGCATCATGGCCGGATTACCGCAACTGGTGATCCCTTTGGGGCGAGACCAGTTTGGTAATGCAGGTCGGGTGGTCTACCACGGTTTAGGTATGAAAGCAAAGCGCAACAGCAAGCCGGAAGAACTGGCCCGCAAAATAAAAAGACTGTTATCCGACGAATCCTTTGGGGAGAAAGTCCGGCTCATGGCCGAAAAGATCAAGACAGAGATCACATCCGACCCCATCGGCAGGTATCTGCTTAATGACCAGGATCATTTAACTTCATAAGGAAAACCACCTTCCCTACAGCCGGATAGTCCTACATTTGCTCCAATATCCCCTATTCTGATTGTTTAATCAAACGCAAGACCACACATGACACGCCTTACAATTGCCTGGTATTTCCTATTTACCTGCTTATCCGTTTCCATGTATGCTTTTCAGATCTCCCCGGATTTCAAACCTTGGGAAGATCCCCAGGTTAACGGATTGAATCGCATGCCTGCCCGGGCTACTTCCGTTTCCTATCCGACCGCAGCAGCAGCCCTGGCCGGCGATCTTACTAAATCAGAACGCTATAAAAGTCTGGACGGCAACTGGAAATTCTCCTGGGCTCCCGTGCCTGAGCAGGCCCCAAAGGATTTTTATCGTGCCGACTTCGACGACAGCACCTGGAAGCAGATCCCGGTACCATCCAATTGGGAACTACAGGGATATGGTACCGCCATTTATACCAACATCACTTATCCTTTTGTCCCCGTACAACCGCCCCTGGTACCGGATAACGATAACCCCACGGGAAGCTATCGCACTACTTTCACCGTTCCTGACGACTGGAAAGATATGCAGGTCACGCTAACTTTCGGTGGTGTAAGTTCCGCCTACTATGTGTGGCTGAACGGCCGCTTTCTGGGCTACAGCGAAGACAGCCGTCTGCCGGCTCACTACGACATTAGCGCTTATCTCCAACCCGGAGAGAATCTACTGGCCACCCAGGTATACCGCTGGAGCGACGGTTCTTATCTGGAAGACCAGGATCATTGGCGGTTGAGCGGTATTCACCGGGAGGTCTATCTGACTGCTGCGCCCAAAGTACAGCTCTCCGACTTTTTTGTTCAGACCGATCTCGACGAGGCATATCGCAATGCTACCCTGAAGATCCGCCCGAAAATTTCAGTATTCGACGGTGCTACTCCGGACGGTTATACCATCGAAGCCATGTTATTTGATGCCGGTGGAGATAAAGTTTTGGCACAGCCTCTGGATATTGGCGCAGCCGATGTGTACAACGAGCATTACGGCCAACGGGGCAAACCGGGTTTTGCACTCATGCAGGCAGAGATCGAAGATCCGGCAAAATGGAGTGCAGAAAAACCCAATCTGTACACATTGGTTTTTTCCCTGAAAAATGAAGCAGGGAAACTGGTAGAAGCCAGAAGTACCAAGGTAGGTTTCCGGGAAGTAGAACTACGAGATGGAGAATTATTTGTCAACGGACAGTCCTTGCTGCTCTACGGCGTAAACCGGCACGACCACAGCCCTGTTAATGGCAAAGTAGTGACGGAGGCAGAAATGTTACAGGACATTCTGCTGATGAAGCAGTTCAACATCAATGCCGTTCGCAGCTCTCATTACCCCAATAACGAAAAATGGTACCAACTCTGCGATGAATACGGACTGTACATCATGGATGAAGCCAACCTGGAAACCCACGGCGTGGGCGGAAAGCTAAGCAATGATGCTTCCTGGTCGGACGCATTTCTGCAACGGGCGGTGCGCATGGTGGAAAGAGATAAGAACCATCCCTGTATCATTTTCTGGTCCCTTGGTAATGAGTCCGGCTCCGGTTTCAATCACGCCACTATGGCCAACTGGATCCGTAAATACGATCCGACCCGGCCGGTACACTACGAAGGAGCACAAACTCCGGGCCGGGTAGATGGCAAATTGCAAAAAGATCCGGATTACGTGGATATGATCAGCCGGATGTACAACCCGATCAGCTACATGGTGGAAATGGCCAATCTGGAAGGAGAGGATCGTCCGGTCGTCTGGTGTGAATATGCACACTCCATGGGCAACTCTACCGGTAACCTATTTGAATTCTGGGACGCCATTCGTGCCAACAAGCGCATGATCGGGGGCTACATCTGGGACTGGGTAGATCAGGGCCTGCTGCAAAAGACCACCGACGGAGTATCTTACTATGCCTACGGTGGAGATATGGGCGATACGGCCATCAATGATAAGAACTTCTGTATGAACGGCATCGTGGATCCGGCCCGCAATCCCAAGCCGGCACTGTGGGAAGTGAAACATATCTATCAACCAGTAGTGATCACCGGGAAAAACCTCGGTGTCGGTGAGATCGAACTATCCAACTGGTACGACTTCACCAATCTGAATGAACTTAATATCTTTTGGGAGTTGCAGGAAGACGGACGCATCCTACAGAAAGGACAACTCGATCCGGTAGATCTGCCGGCAGCTAAGAGCACAAGTCTACGCATACCTTTCACCAGACCTAAATTGGTGCCCGGCGCTGATTATTTCCTGAACGTAATT
Source organism: Lewinella sp. (assembly GCA_020436695.1). GTDB lineage: Bacteria > Bacteroidota > Bacteroidia > Chitinophagales > Saprospiraceae > Flavilitoribacter. The sequence goes on from JAGQXH010000130.1 coordinate 10,643, forward strand.
GTAAAACTAAAGACCGACCAAAAATGGGCAAAAGCCGGTCATGAAGTCGCGTGGGAACAACTGCCGTTGCCGTTTTCGGAAGCAGCACCTCTGGTGAAAATGTCTTCCATGAAAGAGTTGCAGATCAACGGCAACACCATCCGGGGAAAAGATTTCTCCGTTACTTTTGATGAAAAGACCGGTCTGATGCAATCCCTGAAGCTGGGAGGAAAGGAATACCTGCAGGAAGGCCTGATCCCGCACTTCTGGCGTCCGTCTACCGACAATGACCGGGGTGGCGGACATACCTTGCGCACCCTGGGTGTCTGGAGGGAAGCCAGCAAAAACCGTTACCTGAACGCTTATAATATTAAACAGGTCAGCAAGAAGGAAATAGTCGTATCTACGGTACAGCAACTTCCGGATGTCAGTTCCAGCGTCCGGGTGGACTATCACATTTTCGGTAGCGGAGACATCCTGGTTGAAAACACCTTCGAAGCGGGTGAAGAGCTGCCCATGTTACCAAAATATGGCATGCAGATGCAGGTACCTACCGACTTTGACCACCTTACCTGGCTGGGCCGGGGGCCACAGGAGAACTATTCAGATCGACAGAAGGGAGCAAACATTGGTCGCTACGACCAGTCGGTAGCCGATAACTATTACATGTATCTACTGCCACAGGAGAGCAGCAATAAAACGGATGTGGAATGGTTTACCCTGACCAACGGAAGAAGTGATGGCCTGTACATTGGAAGTGTATCTGAGCCGTTGAGCATCAGTGCCTGGCCCTATACCACGGAAGATATCGAAGCCGCTCAGCATCCTTACGATCTCAAAAAACGGGATTTTATCACAGTAAATATCGATATGAAGCAAATGGGGGTAGGTGGAGATGACAGCTGGTCGTTGCAGGCATTACCGCACGAAGCTTTCCGCTTGCCGGCGAAAGACTACAGTTATTCTTTCCTCATCAAACCGATCAGGAAAGGAGAACTGGAGAACAATGGCCGGTACCGTATTGATGAAAGTAACCGGGCTGTTGAAAAGTAAATATTGATGTTGTGATGCTGGAATGCTGTGATTTTATGATGTAATTATGTGCGGTGTATTAGGATTGGGGCATTGCACCATGAGGTCGTCGCAGCGTGAGTTTACCATATTTCAGGTTAGCTACCCGCGTGACTGCGATGCGGCTTTCATAAGCGGAAAACTGCATAAAGAAAGGATCATGTCTCGATCTCGTGGTGCAATGATATTATCTTTGTATACTGCATACGACCACATCACAGCATCCCAGCATCACAATATCATAACATCAAAAAATGCCATTACCTGATTTCGATATATTCGCCAATCGCCTGCGCAAAATGGCCCGGCATTACGACAAGTGGGCTCGCAGAAAAGGTATTACCTGTTATCGCATTTACGATGCCGATGTGCCGGAATTCCCTCTGGCGGTCGACCGTTACGGGCAATACCTGCATGTGGCCGAATACCGGCGCGATCATCCGCTGAGTCAGGAAGAGTATCAGTTGTGGCGCTCAGGCTGCCGGGCGGTCATGCAGGAAGTACTGGAACTACCCGCCGATCAGATCTTCTACAAGGAAAGAGAACAGCAAAAGGGCCGCAGTCAGTACGAAAAACGTGATGACCGTCAGCAGGAATTTGAAGTGCAGGAAAACGGGCTGACCTTTATCGTCAATCTGCGGGATTATCTGGATACCGGGCTATTTCTGGATCATCGGATCACCCGGGAGATGGCCAGGGAACTGGCTGATGGAAAAGACACACTCAACCTTTTTGCCTATACCGGTTCCTTTAGCGTGTATATGGCAGCCGGCGGCGCTTCATCTACGACCACCATCGATCTGAGTAATACTTATCTGGACTGGGCCAAAAGGAATATGGAACGCAACGGTTTCACCGGCAGGGAGCACCAATTTCTTCGGGAGGATGTGAAGGAATGGCTGGCACGTCCGGCGGTAGCTTCCTATGATCTGATCATACTGGATCCACCCACCTTTTCCAACAGCAAGGCCATGGAGGATATTCTCGATGTACAGCGCGATCACGTGGAGCTGATCACGGCTTGTCTGCACCGTTTACGACCGGGAGGGATTTTGTTCTTTTCTACCAATTTCCGAAAATTCAGACTGGATGAGGTGGCGCTTTCACCGCTGGCCGGGATCCGGGACATCAGCTCAGCTACTATTCCGCAGGATTTTCGGAATAAGAAGATTCATTATTGCTGGAAGATGGTAAAGGAATGAGAGCCCTTCTGCCTTCGGTGCTCTTTGTGCCACTAGTTATCGTCAGCCTCTTCTTTCGATTCAACTTGTCTCCCACTCCGGGGGAGATGCCGAAGGCAGAGGGGGCCTCATTCTTACTTCATCACGCCCTTCCCTTTCGCGGCCCAGTAAATACCGCCATACAAATGCGTCAGGAACATCGGATCCTGATAGACGGCCGGCACATGGCCGAGCTCGGTATAGAAAGCCCGTCCGCCGTCGTACTCATGATACCAGGCGATAGGATGCACCTCGCCCATACCCTGGCCTACATTGTCACCCCACTTTACATTGGGATCGTAGGAAGTTTCATCAATGGTAATAATATAATTCAGGTCATCGATGGTGGCCGGCTGGAATTCATACCATTCATCCGTCCAGAGAAATTCATCAGGCATGGTTTCCAGGCCGGGAAAGTTGCGGGCAGTCACCTTCAGCTTGGCCGTTTGGATCTGTGGGTGAATCTTGAACATATGCCCCACCATCTTGGTGTACCATTCCCATTCGTATTCAGTATCGGATGCACTGTGAATACCGACAAAGCCCTTACCGGACTGAATGAACTTTTCAAAAGCGGCCTGTTGCTCGTCGTTTAGGATATCACCAGTGGTATTCAGAAAGATGACTACGTCAAAATTCTCCAGTGCACGGTCATTGAAAATACTGGCGTTTTCCTGCCAGCTGACCGTAAAAAAATGGCGTTCGGCCAATGCACGCACCGCATCCACCCCTTCATTGATAGATTCGTGGTGAAACCCGTCCGTTTTGGTGAAAAGAAGGGCCCGGAATTGTCCGCCCCGCTGAGCCATTCCCTGAAAGGCACACAGCGTCAGGAATAGCAATACGAGAGTACTTACTAAATTTTTCATGCTTGTTTAAGTTGATTTACGTCGAAAAAGTGAAGATTAAAACTATCAATAATCCCGGATATCCCGTATAAAACTCCGGCTTTTTTCAAAAGGATAGTATCTTGTAAGTCTAACGAAAAATCATATAAATGAAAGATAAAAAAGAGATACGCTGGGGCATTATCGGGGTGGGCGATGTTTGCGAAGTTAAGAGTGGCCCGGCATTTCAGAAAGTACCAGGTTCCCGGTTGGTGGCCGTCATGCGCAGAAATGGAGAAAAGGCCAAAGACTACGCCCGGCGACACCAGGTACCCAAATGGTACGACGATGCGGATAAGCTGATCAATGATCCGGAAGTGGATGCGGTCTACATTGCAACCCCACCGGATTCGCACGAATACTATGCACTAAAAGTCGCTACAGCCGGCAAACCGGTCTATGTAGAAAAACCGATGGCCCGAACCTACGAAGAATGCCTGACCATGGTAAAAGCCTGCGCGGCGGCCAAAGTCCCGCTTTTCGTGGCCTACTACCGCCGGGCGTTACCCAATTTCCTGAAGGTAAAAGAAC
>JAGQXH010000131.1 GCA_020436695.1 Lewinella sp.
TTTTATTTTTCTTCTCCGGCCGGAAGGCCGGAGGTACGGGTTCTTCTCCGGCCGGAAGGCCGGAGGTACGGGGCAGGAGGTACGGGTCATACCAACCTGCGCACCCGCGTCTCCGCTGTCAGTTTCAGCCCTTCATCCAGGTTCAGCAGGTTGAGCCCCGGCCTTTTTCCCACTTCGATGCTGCCCAGCTCTTCTTCAAAGCCCAGAGCTTCAGCGCCGTTGAGCGTTGCCCAGCGAAGGAGGGTATCGAAGTGGATGTACGACTGGTAGCGGGCGATGGTTTTCATTTCCTCCAATACCGACAACTGCCAGTTGGAGGTCAGGCTGTCGGTGCCGATGGTCATTCTGGCATTGTTGTCGATGAAGTAGTTGTAATGAGGCAGGCGGTTCTCGATATAGAGGTTGGCATTGGCGCAGGTGGCCCAGTACACTTTATCGCTCCAGGCGTGCGCCGCCTGAATATCCTCGGTGCCGGTCATGGTATTATGGACGAACAGGGTGCGGTGTCCGGGATCAAGGTTTTCCAGGGCATAGTGAATAGCCGTTTTCCCGGAAGCGCGGAAAGCATCCAGCCCGATATTAAAGGAGTTGTAGAAGTCCATAAACCCGCCGGTCTTGGTCAGGAAGAGTTCATCTTCATGCGGTGTTTCCTGGTTGTGGATGCTCACGGTGATATCTCTGCCTTCGTTCAGCGTGCGCACCAGTCGGAATAGCTCTTTTGATACGGTGTAGGGAGCGTGCGGAACATAGCTCTTGCGATTGCCGTTTCCCTCGCTTTGCCCGGCAAAGACCGGCTCGTACTGCTGATGCGTACCGGCGGCCATTGCATCCTGCAGGAAGTCGAACATTTCCACAAAAGTATGGTAACGGATCTCGCTGCTATTTTTACAGGCTGCGGTATCCAGCTTGTTGGAAATATCCCCAACGGCCACGATCCCGGCCTCGTACATATAATGATCGGCCTGCTCGATGGCGGCGAGGATCTCTTCTTCCGGAAAATCCCGGAATTTCACCACACTTTGCAGGAATGGCAGCAGGCCGGTGCCGGTAGCGACCAGCCCCTTCATATGCGAAAGTTCCAGGTGACAATGCGTATTGACAAAGCCGGGCACGATCACCCCATCATATTTTTCTACACTTGAAGCATCATGCCGGTCCGGTGTATCGACGGCCAGGATAACACCTTCATCGTCTACAATGATCACTCCATTGGGAATAGGATCTGCGGCCACGGGGTATATGATATCTGCGGATAGTTTACGCATGAGCTTTTGATTGCAAGTATAGGGTAACTTTTGCGGAATTGGTAGCAATCGGAGGATGGCTTTTTCTCAACGGCAGTTCTCGGGTATCTCGACATCCAGTAAGTAAGTGACATTTCCTTTTTCACTGAATTGGGGGAGGTCCGGGAAAAATACTCCGGTTATTTTTACACCTAATAAATCTAAGTTGCCAGTTAACCAGTCGTAAGTCGATCATGTTTGTGGTAATAATAAAATGAAGGGATACTCTTTGCGGAAAAAAGAGCGCTCCGATCCCGGTCATTTCGTCTTGCTGCACTACATTTTAGCACATATCACTTTGACTGGTGACTATTGACTGATGACTGACAACTTGCGTTAATAAATCCACATCAAATGAAACTACACTTTATTATCACTGCCTTCACTCTAATCACTTTTATGCATACCGCCCGGGCGCAGAAAGAGCCGATCCGGCTTGCGGATGACGTAGCTGGTATTCTGGCGGCAGGAAACAATACGCCGGTCCACAAACTAGCGGCAGAACTCAGCGCAAAGATCGTCCGAAAATACAAATGGCAATCGCCCAAAAAACCGGTCATAGAAGCCATTGGAACACTAATCGATCTTCGCCGGGATCAACGACTACCGGAAGGCCTCAGGGCCCATGCCTACGAGTTGAATGATCATTTGATCGCCGGACTGATCTCTTCGGTTCAATCCAGTCCATCGGGAGAGGATATCGAATGCCGGGAAGCAACCAACAACCTGAATTCCGCGCTGGAAGACCTGATGAAAAAAATCAAAACTTACATGGATTGTATGGCCAAAAACAGTAAATCCGGATATCCGAAAAGCAGAAACTACGACAATCGTAACGGTCGCTTTCTGGGCGCCCCGTCTCCGCCGCCGGGCGATGACGATGAGGAGGAAAGCGTATCCCGCCCCGGCAAGATCTTTCCCGGACCTACCCCTCCACGGGGCGGTTCTCCCGGCCTCAGTGGTAGTAGCAAACACCCGTGCCAGGACGCTTACGATGCCCTGGATCTGGCAAAAGCAAAAGTCGAACGTTTAGGCAGGACCGTACAACAATCCTGTAAATGATTGGCATTTATTCGGTTCCCGGCTGCATCAACTGGTATACTCTATCGTACAGGCCAAGTTGTCTTTGTTTCCAAACGGCTCCTTCCAAAAATACCGGATGCGGCAGCTGTACATCCCAGTTGCCCAGCTTTTGTAACAACTCCTTGGTTTTGTCAAGATGCTCCAGGGCTACATTTTTTTGTTCGGAAATGTCGGATGACAGATCATACAGCAAGGGCAAGCGGTCCGGGAGCCGGATCAATTTCCAATTACCTTCCCGGATGGCCGCACTGATCGTAAATCGCCATTTTAACTCCTGATGCGGGCCATCCAACTTGTCACCCAGAATGTAGGGAAGCAGGTTCACTCCGCTGAAAGTATCTTCTTCTGTAATTGCTCCACCGGCTAGTGTATAAAAGGTAGGCGCAAGATCCAGGGAAGATACCGGCTTGTTGTACACCTGACCGGCAGTGAGTTGAGCCGGCCAGTTCATCACAAAAGGTACGTGAATACCACCTTCCAGGAGGATGCCCTTCTGTCCGTTGTAGGGAGCGTTGATGGAGGCATTGCTGTCCGTGGGGCCTCCGTTATCGCTGATAAATACGATCAGGGTATTTTCCCGTAGCCCGTTTTGCTCCAAAGCCGCAAGGATCTTGCCCACATTCACGTCCAGCCGGTGGATCATGGCGGCATAGGTCCGTCTTTTGGGGTCGGTTATATGGCTATACAGAGCAAGATCTTCCTCGGTGGCCTGCAAAGGCGTGTGCGGTGCATTGAAGGACGCGAACAAAAAGAAGGGTTCATTCCGATGCCTTTCGATGAAAGCGACACATTCATTCCCCTTATCGTCTGTAATGTAGGTAATCGGTTCAGGCTGTTTGTAATTGCATTCAATGAGAGCCTGATACCCTTTTCCATTCGGAGAGGACGTAAAATAATCGTGACCACCACCGGTGTAGCCCCAAAATTCATCGAATCCTCTCTTGAGTGGATGGAAATGGTCTTCATAACCCAGATGCCATTTCCCGATCAGGCCACTGGTATATCCCAGCGGTTTCAGGCGGTCGGCTATCGTTTTTTGGCCGAGGGGCAAACCGAGAAATTGGGGGTCAAATCCCGGCTGATTCCCCCCGAGATTATTATCATATCCAAACTCTACCTGATTAATGCCCGTGAGAAACCCGGCCCGGGATGGGCTGCAAACGGCGGAGGACACGTAGCCTTCGGTAAATCGTACCCCACTATTGGCCAGTTGGTCAATATTCGGCGTTTTTATTTGGGTGCTGCCGTTGAATCCAAGATCGGCGAAGCCCAGGTCATCGGCTACGATCAGGATGAAATTGGGTGGCTTAGATTGGCCTGCCCCGGCAATAAGTGCGCATAAGGAAATGGTGAGTGTCAATAGGATTTTTTGCATAATATTAATGTTCTTTCAGGTCATATATTTCTTCTCGGCAATTCCTCACTTGGATCATTATGGAGTCAGCAATTCTCGCTTTTACATAAAATCCCGCTTACCAATCCCTTTGGGGCTTAGCAATCGGAATTTTATTGGCTTAGCAATCTCTTGCGAGCTTACCAATCCTGCATTCGGGTAAATCATATCTAAATTGTAACAGGGTTTCAGAACTGCCAGATTGGTGAAATCTGGCAGTTCGCGCCGTAGATTACTTATTCACTCCGCAAAATAGCCGCCGTTCTACCGTCCAGCTCAATTTGAAGCGTTCTTTCACTATGAGATTCAAGCTGTCCATTACCCAATATCTCCCGGTATTGTCTATCCTTTTTCAGCGCTAAGGTAATATTAGTAGGTTCTAGCCCCGTATTAAAGACCGTAATGACCTCTAACTCCTGATCAAAACGGCTGTAAGCCAGCAGTTGTCGCTCGTCGTCCTGAAGGATAAAATCGATCGCCCCCGCAGCGAGCACCGGATTATCCCGGCGAATGTGAATGAGCCTTTGATAGAAAGCAAATAGATCATGATCAAACTGCACTTCATCTACCGGTTTTTCCAGCCCCATTGGATGCACCCGTTCCGGTTCAAAGGTATAGTCCGGCCAGATCAGCGGCTTCCGGCAGGAAGGATCATCCGCGCCCCACATGCCCATTTCATCACCGGCCCAGATGTGTGGAGCTCCGGGGTAGGTAAATTGCTGCACCAGTAGCAACTTCAAGGTCTCGAAGGTAGCCGCATCCGGCTGGTGGATCTTGTAGGTTGAATCTGCAAAGGGTGAGGAATAGTACTTGTACTTGTTTTTATTGAACAGGGAAGTAGCCACCCGCGGCGCATCGTGGCTGGCCGTAAGATTCATCATGGCGTACTGATTCTCCGTCCGAATGCCGCTGTTTAAATGATCCAGGCCATCGATAAATTCGGTAACGGTTATCGCATCCGGAGAGGCATTGAAAAAATGCCGGGCCAGCTTGTACCAGCGATAATTCATCACGGCATCGAAAATATCACCCTCCATATAAGGTGCCGGATCGAGTAGATCATCGGGCCATTTTTCCCACCAGACCTCTCCGATTAGCAGGGCTTCCGGATTGATCGCTCTAACCACTTCCCGATATTCCCGCCAAAAGCCGAGGGGCAATTCAGCGGCCACATCCAAACGGAAGCCATCAACACCATCACCGGGATCTCCATCACCATTGGGGTCCAGCCACCTGCGGGTCACCCGAAAGACATGTTGCTTAACGGCATCCGACACGATGTCCCCTTCATAAGGATGTATGCCGTTCGAGTGATCGACATATTCCGATTCTTTTATTTCCGGCAGTCCGGCCACGCCTGCCCAGCCGCGGTAGGCAAATTCGTTCTCCGGCGTGCCGGGATCATCGAATTGAGACACCCAGTACCAATCCGCATATTCCGAATTTTGTTGTTCTTTTAGCAGGTCCTTCCAGGCCCAGAATTCGGTTCCGGTATGATTCCAGGAATAATCGAGGATGACTTTAATGCCTCGCCGATGCAATTGTTCCAATAGTTCCAGAAAGAGCTGATCCGCTGCGGTAAACTTCCAGGTGTCGGGGTCCGTAGGAGTCTCTTTTTCGATCAGGGCCTGATCACCGCGTGGATCGGGGCCGAAGTTGCGGTCGATATGTCGCCAGTTGCGCGCATCGTATTTGTGCAGGGAAGGCGCATCATTCAGGGGGTTGAAATAGATAGCCGTTACGCCCAGGCTATCCAGATAATCCAGCTTATCGAGCACGCCCTGCAGGTCACCGCCGTATCGTCTGAGCTGGACTTTATAGTCGAAGGACAGGTCCGGCGGCAGCGCCGAGCAATAAGCATCTTCCCGGTACCAGTCCTGTATCCAGGGCGTAACATGCCAGTTGGCAGGAATGGGTTCGGGCGAGGATCCGGCTCCTTTGATGTCTTCCACCGTAGGATCGTTCGCCGGATCGCCGTTGCGAAAACGTTCTACCATGATCTGGTACCAGATGGCGGTTTTGGCCCAGGCCGGTGGGTCTTCGAAGAGGGTGGTACCGGAAACAGACTGCCCGGCGGGAAACTTTTCCGACTGCCGGTCACAGCCCATCACACTAATGAACAGCAGGACTAAAAATATACAGTGACTAATCTTCATAATCGCGAACTAAGTAATCCAAGTTGTCAGTGATCAGTGGTCAGTTGTGATGAGGAAAGCAAAATTAAGCTGATCGCCACGAAATTGACGGGATCGAAGCCCTCATTTTTTATACCTCCCGAACTTGAATAAGTAGCGGGCCATGATCTACCGGCTATAAGAGGTAATCGACATCGGCCGATCCTCATTGCTCAATACCTTATACAATATGGGGTCCGTTAATATCCCGGAGACGGATATCTGCTTCCCATCCAGCAACACCTGTTCGTTCATCAGCCGGATACCGTGGCTGTAATCCACATACCAGTCGATGTGGCCGCTATAGACGGGCTGGATGGGTTGTCCGTCCGGTTTGTGCCAGCCGTAGATCACCACCCGGTCCGGCCGTTGGGCGATCCGCTCCGATAGGATCACATCTTTTTTTATGCCGGCGATCAACTGGCCGTTCATGCCCCCTGTTTCGGTCTTTTGCTGTTCAATTTGTGCATTGTGCAGTACAAATTTTTCGACAGTCTCATTGGCATTCCCCACCGGTTTATAGAAGAAGGGCTCCAGGCGGATCTCCGCACTGCTATAAATATGGTCGCTGAGCTTTGCTGTGATCAGGGAGGCTCCAAATAAGGTCGCCAGCCGCTGGGCCGTATGCGGGTTCATCGGGATGCGGCAATAATCCGCATCGCTGCCGATGGCCAGGTAATCGGGTAAGACTTCGTATTCCAACGAATGAACGGCTCCCGTTGAGTCAGCGAATTCCGCAGTGAGGTGTACCGACCGGCGGAGAAAATCGGGCATATTACCGGCGGCGAGAGCTTTGTAGATCTCCCCTTCCCGTTCGGCCAGGGGAAGGGCAGCCACCCGGGCCATAAAGATGGAGCCGGTTTCGGCATGGGACGGTCGGTCGGAAATGCTCATGGGTGGGAGAATAGTATCGGTACGGATAAAATCTTCGGTCGGTTGCTTTGGGCTCCAAGGCTGACGGAAAGTCGGTCCTGCCCCAAAATCCGCTGCGCCTGAATGGATAGCCCCGATGATCTGTAGCATCAGTAAGAGTATTACCGTTTTTCGATCCATTCGCATTTTTCTCTTATTGCTCTTAACCCTCATTCCGATAAGCAGTTTTGATCTCCATTGGCTATCATTCAAGGATGATCCTAATTTTTTCAAGTCCTTCTTTTCTAACCTTCATTTCCCCGTCAATAAACACCATAAGCCCGGTGCCTCTATTATATTTTGTACCAAATTTATCATAAAGTACACAGATCATTTTCCCCTTGTAGCGGACGCCGTCCAGGCAAAACCAGTCCCAGGCATTATCCGGGATCAGCGGATTGATCACCACTGCCTGATCCTCCTGCGTCCTGATCCCCACCAATCCACTGATCAGGAGATCACAAAAAGTGGAATGATTATAGTCTTTTCCCCTTTCAACGCCACCTTTACCGTCCGACCAGGTGCCATTCTCCCAGGTTTTCAATCGGGTACGGGAGATCCAGTCGCCCGTGTAGGGATTCATATTTTCATCGATCCAGGGTAGTATTTCACCGTGCTCATCAATGATCCGATGCGACGAACTATAGGTTATAAATTGGTCGTAAAAGTCCCTTTTAGTGACGACATCCTGCTCATAATTATTCAGTACATTAGCCAGAGCCGTCAAGGTTACGGAAGTAGCATAGGGCCAGACAGGGCCGTTCCACAAGCATTCGTGGCCCGAGTAGGCAATCTCAAATTTCGGATGGGCCTGTTCCGCAGTGGTCAGCCCGTACGGGGCATTAAACCCTTTGCTGCTCCTGATGAGTTCCCAGGCCTTTTCATAAGTCCTGCCATCCGGCGGAAGATTAAAGTACCAGGGCGAATATCCCTGCAATTCTTTGACATCGGCGAATTGGTCATCCGGTTCAGCGCGCGTTTTAAAGAAGTTTGCCTCTTGATCCCATAGGCCGGTTAATACCCGCAGTCGCAGACTATCCGCTTTTTCGATGAATTCTTTTTCCAGGGCCTTCTCTCCGGCCATGGCAGCAATTCTGGAAATGGCGACGGCATCACCGTACATATAAGAATTGATCGTCGGTCTTTTGCCGCTGCCACTGATCTGCATTTCCATTCCATCCCGATCATCGTGGGTACTGAACAATCCATCCTTATTCTTTCCAATGAAATGCCCGTTGCGCATCCCCCCCTGCTCCCAGGCCCGGTAATTGGCTACCAGATCCGGCAAAAGGTCTAAAACGATCTTATCCTGACTGACTTTGTAATACTCCCATAAAGCATTGGCAGCCCAGAAACTGTACAACCTGGGATTACCCTCCGTAAACCAGAATTTTGCATAACTATGAAGATATTCATCCGATCGCAGCCACCTGCCCTCATAAAAGTGATGGCCCGCAGCACAGGCTATCGTGTTGTACTTTTCCGACCAGCTTACTTCCGGCAGAAATTCCGTGATGACAAATCCGGTAGCGGTTTCCCGGATGTGTTTCCGGTAGGTCCACCAACGGAAATAATAGGTGGTCTCGATATTCTTATCCGGACATTCGAAGAACGGTATATTATTTTTCAGGAAGGCCCAGGCGGCATCATTGGGTATATACTGCTGGTATAATTCAAGGTCCTTAGCATTAAATTCATCGATATAGTGCTTGAAGTCGGAGGGGACCAGGACCACATGCTCCTGCGGGTAGCTTTTTAATCCGAGCGTGATTGACAAACCAAATAGTAAGATAAGTCTATACATAGGGCTCTTCGTTGTTGTTTTTTTGAATTACAAAGTATGTGATATGATACTACAACATCGACAACTTCATGACTACCGGAAGTTGAAGACTGCATTAGGCCACCAGCAGTAGGCTGTTTACCTACCCTCCGGTTCAAATCACCTCACTAAAGTTAGCATCCCATGCAAAATTCTCTTTTTATTATCGGTCATCAATACCTGAGCGGTGTAGGCATATACCCCCATTGGTGCTATTTTGCCATGGATGGTCCCATTCCATCCTTCACCGGAAGTCAGGATCTCTCCCTGATAAACGAGTGCGCCCCAGCGGTCAACCACCTTTAAGGAGGTAATTTCCACCAGGTCCGAATCACCATAAATAGAGAAAACATCGTTGACCAGATCCCCATTTGGCGAGAAGGCATTGGGAACAAATACTCCGTAATAGGCTAACTGCAAATGTACAATACTATCGCAGCCTGATGTGGTAGAGAGGATACTGGTATATTCGCCCGGACTATTGAAGGAATTGGAGCCAATATGAAAGGATTCATAAGGAAATATTTTAGTCGTCACATAAGTTTCCTCAGGGTAGCTGACCTCCAATTTTAACTGGACAATACTATCGCAGTTATTGCTGGAAGTTAAGGTATCCAAATACGTACCGGCCTCCGTAAGTTGACGGTCATTGAAATTAAAGCTCTCTCCGGCGCAAAACGTTTGAGTGGTTCTCACAAACTGACTGGGGGGAGCGTAAGCGTAAGCCTCTGAGACCTTGCACCCTTCATCGTTTTCCAACCTTACCTGGTATCGCCCACGGCCGGGTGGATTGGGCAGCGTGTTATCAACGGCCTGAGGAATGGCCACCCCGTCTTTGTACCATTGGTACCTATACCCTTCCTGAGGTCTGATTTCAAAAAACAGTTCATTGGTGCAAGACTGTCCGTTGGCTTTGATCCCCAGATCGAAGTCGGCATTTTCTTTAAGTACCACCTGGTCTAACAAATGGTAAGTATTATTCGTGGATGATCGCAACCGGCAGGCTGGACCAATAGCTACCGCCGTGATCTCACGATTAGGACGAACTTTAAATTGAGATTTCACCCATTGATTCTCACCTGAAACACTTACAGATCCAAGTTGTATCCAATCGGGGCTGTTGGCCGGGCAGCCAAAAGACTTATCTCCAATCCCGAAAGGCAGATTAGCACAATCGCTTGTCCCAAATAATGCAATTTCTATATCAGGTGAAGTTTTCTTAACTAAAAAACCAGTATAAAACTCAAGCCGGTACTGGGTACCTATTTCCAGAGGAGCTATTAGACAGGTCCCAATATATTCTTTTAGCGCGGGAATATAATTGCCGGTGAATGAACCATCGATAATTCCAACATAGCCTTCGCCGTCAGGTATCGGAAGCGGTATACTGGATGAACTCTGATAATCGCAGGAATGATGATAATCGGGAGTTCCTTCCGAGGCTTGTATCCATCCGGTAGCACAATCTATTTGCGAGTGATGATCCGGACAGCAATCCTGTTCTTCAAATGAGGGATTGGGAATTAAGGAAGGTTGTTCCAATGGCTCACAGTAACAGTCGTCGTCATTCAGATCAATAAGTCCATCATGGTCGTCATCCAAGCCGTTATTACATATTTCCGGAGCCGGTTGATCAGACGGAGCGGGAAAAGTAACATTAACCAATAACAGGATCAATAAGCATATTTTGACTAAAGGGACCATGAAGATTATTTTGTAGCGGTAATATTTTGGCCAGTTTGTGTCGATTATAAATTTAGAGGTTCATCCCTAACTATTTATTACCACCCAGCATTAAGCGTCTTTTCGTTGATCCATTCCAAAATATAACGCAGTGCGATCCCCAAATTACCGATCTGACAGTGCTGATCCGCGTGTTCGGACCTTAAGAAGATCCTATCCGTCACCGATCTGGCATTGATCAGCGCCTGCTTTTGCTTCTCCAACAATACCGGCGGTTGAAAGGCATCATTTTCACCGGTAAGTAGCAGCACATCCTGATCGATCAAGTGACTGTTCAGATATTCTTTGTTCATGCCCATCATCCAGACCACCGCATCGTAGGGTTCGCTTTTATCCTGAATGAACAGTGCATTATTTACCGTATGTTTAAGCGTTCCAACCTGCATTTTTAGCCGGACGAAAAAATTGGTGAGTTTTCTGTGAGCCAGAAACCATCTTGCTAAGTTCCGATTGAAAGGATTGGTCATTTCCAGCCAGTCATAGACCGGAGGCATGGCAATTACCCGTCTGATACGTTTTTCAAAAGCCGCAGCTCTCATGATCCAGTAGCCTCCCATGGAAACCCCCAAAGCGGTGGCATCGTCTATTGCAAAATAATCCAAAGCGGCCTTGATGGGCTGCTCGTAATCGTGGGTAAAGGTTTGCCCATAAAGTCTTCGACTACCTCCCTGCCCCGGTCCCTCTAAAGCAATAACCTGATAACCGTGATAGGTGAAATAATCCCAGATACCATAGAATTCTTCGATAAAGGCATCAAATCCGGGGATGCCGATAATGGTCCCCCTGATTTCATCGGTTTTTGAGGGGATCTTAATAGCCGATAAGAAACTATTGTTGTACGGGATTTTATGCCGCTCAAACTTTTCGTCTGAAAATGCTTTATCAAAGAGCCCGATAAACTTTTTGTAAACAGGGATCTTTCTTTCATCATCCGGCGAGATCAAAAACTCACTCGCTCTTAAATAGGTGGCTGCGTTTTTCAGCCTTCCTTCCTTTTCCGCAAGATCAGATGCTGCTTCAAACTGCCTGACATAGTCTTCAAATGAATGGATGTTTTTGCCGATCATCTCAATATCTTCCTTCCTGGAATAGCCAAGGGAATACCACCGGTTTAATTGATAGTTAAGAAATTTGTTTTTATGGAAGCGGTGATAACCTACTGGTAATTGCATTGCACTTTGGTTGTGATGAGTTGCACCAAAACGGTTGACGGGATGATTAGTTGCCAACTTCGAAGCACTTTCCCATCAAGTTACAGCTATTTTTGATACGAGCTGTACCACTCGAATACACCCGTGTGTATAACAATACGTCCCGAATCGGCAATTAACGATACCACCTATTGTATGCAGTTTTTATTTACTCAATCGGTAATATGGAATATGCAAGACATCATCAAATCCTAGTTTTTGAGCCAATTTGTATGAACCTATATTTTCCAATCGACAAGCCCAAACCGGCTCATGGCCATTTTCTAAAGAGTAGTCAATAAGTCTACTGCAAGTGTATCGTGCTAGTCCTTTCCCACGAAACTTCGGCACAGTTTCCATACCGAGTTCCAAAAAACCGTCCATTATGAATGATGCATATGCTGTACATGCTAATTCGTTTTCATAATATGTGCTGTAGCCAATAGCATTCTCCAGAAAATCATTGGCATTGTCCCAAAAATTTAATGGAATCACGGTGCCTTGCATATTCTCAAATTCTTTCTTGCCCGTTCGGATTGCTGGTATCCGGGGAATTTTTATACCTTTTTTTAGTTCGAGGTATTTGCTGGGATTGAATTTAAAATTGACCCTTGTATTAAATTCAATGATGTTTTTTGTTTGATTAGGCTCGTTTTCGGAAGATTTTATGGAACAATCGGCAAATAATTGTTGGAGTGCAGAATCCCATTTTTCTGGATAAGCCTGCATCCATTCATGAGAATCCCGAAGACCGTTTTTGTTTAGAGCATATTTTTTGAATGCTTGATTAAATTCCTGGTTGTCGTGTTTACCAAAAAGTAATGACATACCATAAGGATGTACAACATAAAAAGTTGTCGGATTATTTATATCAT
The DNA here is from genome assembly GCA_020436695.1 of Lewinella sp. GTDB lineage: Bacteria > Bacteroidota > Bacteroidia > Chitinophagales > Saprospiraceae > Flavilitoribacter. The sequence goes on from JAGQXH010000131.1 coordinate 12,476, forward strand.
TCACATAAACCCTGCCCGACACGTGGTTTTCTACAACTGCACGGGCAAACAAATTATTGATTTTCACTGCTTTCAAAGCATCAATAATTTTTGGGTAATCTTCTCTAAATAATTCTTTCATTTGCGTTTTTTGTTCAAATTACACACCATCTGTGTATACGGACAAAACTTCCACATATCCAACTGCTAGTACGCATACTCACTACGCTCCGCATGGCGTCCCATCAGCCGCATCCTACCTGAGAGACTGTTTTACCCCCCCTCACTGGGTTACAAAACGCGGATTTTGCCGCCACTCTGCACCTATTTTTAACTCCGTAGCGCCGCTATGCAGTAAAAAATAGCTTTCGATTGACGGTAAAATCCGGGTTTCTCACCAGCAGCAGAGGTTTTAAAACAGTCTCTGAGAAAATTCCCGAAAAAAATCTCCTCCATACCTCGCTCACTTCTACACCATCCTTCCCGGCTCAAAATACAAGCGCCCCAGCTCTTCTACCACCTTATCCACCACTGCCGCTGAAACGTGCGAATTAGGTGGCCGCATCGGCAACCAGGCGGGATCCTCGTGATATTGCGCCAGATACTGCTTCAGGATCGCCACAAAGGGCAGTCCGTCAAATACAGAGCGGATGGCCGTCAGTTCATCCTGTAGCGCATCGGCGTATTCCGTCTCCCAGTTCTGAAAGACCTGCGCCATTTTACGCACGGTCACATTGGCCGTAGCCGAAATGCAGCCGGCTCCACCCGCTCGCAATACCGGCAGGAGATAGCGTTCCGTTCCGGCAAAAAGTTCAAAACCGGGGAATTCCCGGCAGATGGTCAGCATATGCGCTTCATCGCCACTGGAATCCTTCATGCCCTTGACCTGTTCCGGATATCTGGCCAGCAATTGCTCCAGAAAGGACAGGCTCATATCGATGTCCGTCATCTTCGGAAAGTGGTACAGGCAGATCCGCAGACTGTCATCCGCCACCGTATCGATCACCTTCGAAAAATAATCCAATAGTCCCTGGTCATTGGCTTTGTAATAAAAAGGCGGCAGGAGCAGGATCTCCTTTACCCCGTGAGCCAGCACATGACGCGTCAATTCCACCGTTTCTGTATACGCACAACTGCCGGTGCCGATCATCAGTTTTTCGGGTGCAATGCCTCCCTCGATCACTGTATCGATGATCTGCTTTCTTTCGGTCAGCCCAAAAGAGTTGGCCTCCCCGGTGGTACCTAAAAGGGCAATACCACTGCTACCCGCCTGTAGGATGGAATGGCAGTGCTTCACCAGCAGTTCTCCGTTAAAGGTAAAGTCTTCATGTTGGGGAGTAAGCGTCGCCGTATACACCGCTCTTCTCATCGATTGATCTTGTACAGCCATGTTGTTTATTGATTGGTAGAATGATGAGCCAAGAATACGAAAAAAATGGAGAGCATTAAAGGACAATATTCGCAAAGTGGGAGCAGACCTCGGGGAAGGGCTTTCAAAGAAATAGGGCAGATCGGCCTGATCTGCCCTATAAAAAGCAAAACGGCCGGAAAATTACTTCCCCGGCCGTCGCAAAAACGGTGATTTCTTACAAGAACTGTCTTTTTTAGGGCATTTGATTAACGTCAACGCCCAATTGCTTCAGTAGTTTTAAGGAGTTAGCCCGCACATTAGGCGGCGGATTCAGTGAAAGTGACTTTTTGAAAGCCATGATCGCATTGTCTTTGTCTCCGATATTAGTATATCCTTCTCCCAGGCTGTCCCATACATTGGGATCTGCCGGATTTTTATCGGTATTGGCCTTAAAGATCTCGACAGCCTCTTTTCCTTT